>JAJZXX010000105.1 GCA_021806205.1 Bacillota bacterium
GGCTTGCATCGTCTACTAAGTCTGTATGAGTCGACACGTCTACGCTGGCAATGAACCGCTGTATACCGAACGGTACGTACAGTGGTGTGAGAGGGCGCGGGTTAGTCACCCGCCCCTACTCGATTACGAATGCGCCACGTGTCACTCCCAGGCGTCCTTGACGGTCGGCACCATCTTTCATCGGACCAAAGTTCCCTTGTCGTTGTGGTTTTTGGCTATTTTCCGGGTCGCGGTCGATAAAGGAGGGATTTCGGCCCTCGCGCTCAGTCGGGAATTAGGGTTGTCGTATCCGACGGCCTGGTTGCTGCATCACAAGATCCAACAGGCCATGGCCGAGCGTAATGGGCAGTATCAGATCGGAGGACTCGTGGAACTGGATGACGCCTACTTCGGCGGGAAAAGTCATGGCCCTGGCAAGCGGGGTCGGGGTACCGACCAAGATCCGGTGGTCGTCGGCATCAGCCTCACCGCACAAGGTCATCCTCGAGATGTCTTCTTAGAGGCCGTGTCCGACCTCGGGGAGACGACGGTCAAGGAGGTTTTGCGGCGGCGGGTCGAAGATTGGGGGGTCTGGAAGAGTGACGGAGCCGCCGTGTACGCCAGTGCGGCGCGGGATCATGAGGCCGACCATGAGGTCACCCTTAGTAGCGACCCGGAAGCCCCGCAGGTCTTTCATTGGATCAATGTCGTCATTAGCAATGCGAAGACCTTCATTGATGGGACTTATCACGGGCGCGGGCGCGCCCGACGACAACTGTATTTAGAGGAATTTACGTATCGCTTTAATCGTCGATTTTTTGGCACGCGGATTGCGGATCAACTCCTGGTCGCCTGTGTAGCCAGCACGCCTCATCCCTACGCGGCGTAAGGCCGCTTAGCGATCGACGCGACGTAGAACGCCACGGCCTACCATGGACCGACCATTTTTGCCTGGACATGAGTGGGTTCTCGGGCCCAACACGCCAATCTCGAGGGGGACACGAACACGATGGCGAGGACATAATCTCCCTGCCATGACACTTAGTGTCAACTTGTGTTTAGTCAGTTGGTGGATCTCTGTCCCATCACCCTGAGCTATCTTATGATGTATGTAATAGTACCCCAACATCCTGGTGTGCTCGTTGCTCAAGACGAAAGGCGCGCTGCATCTTCGTCCGAGATGCTTTCGGAGCCCCGACCGCAACCGTCTGAGTATCGTTTCGCACGCTAGATTGAGCCCCCGGAATCGGGCGCTAAGATGAGGGATGAATTAGGTGTGCGCCTGTAAGCAACGCCGCTCGGCTGCGGCGCGGGTTGGTCTGAAATCTGCCCGTAGCACGGCAGTGAGCTCGATATGGGAATGTCCTATCCTCACCCGGCTTATCCGAACGGGAAACCCGACGGGGAGTGTAGCATGCCGGGAGAAGCACTAGTCAGCCAACCATCCGGCTGTGACTGCGTGTCGAGCGGGAACGAACGGTATGAGGATAAAGGCTGATCTGCCTGAACGACAGCCCGAGGGGCTTTATTATCGGCTACGGCGGAAGATGGTTACAAACGCCGTATGGACGGGGGATGGCATTGACAACCTGACAGCGACCCCCATCATACCCCCCGTCCGCCCAGCCGCCCTCAGCGGAAAATGGCCAACGTCGTATCCGACAACCGTCCGCGCTGGTTCAGACGAACCTAAACAGGGGTGACCTAAACTGGAGCGCCGGGTGAAACCCGGCTAGGAGCGCGGGCTCTGAAAATCCGGCCGGGTTACGGAGCTCTCGCAGTAGTCCGCGACGGGGAAAGCCCATCACATGGCGAAGGAGAGCCGTTTACTCTCCACGGTCCGAAAAGGAACGGTGCGTGAGGCACCCTAAGAACCTCCCAGGGTCGTGGATCCTCTACCGATGCCCTCAAACGGTCTCGGTAGAGCATGAGTGAATGGAGAGCCGTATACATTGAGAGGTGTACGTACGGTTCGAGGGCGAGCATCTGGAACCCGGTCACCGCAAGATGTCAAGGCGCTGGATGCTTAGCCTACGGTTCGGCCCCAAAACGGGCTCACTCTCAAATCGTATAATGGCTAAAACATTAGCCCGTGAGATCCCCCGCAGTGAGGACGAGGCATTGATTAACTCGATCCCGGCGCGTCTGGATCCCCGCCGATGTTCCATGTTAACGCGGCTGTAGAACCTTCGAGAGGCCCATTACTGAACTACTATTTGAGAAAGAGCCGTTTTTCGTGACGATCAACCATTCACGGTGAAAGTGTGGTGTGGCAACAAACACCGTCCCAACACGACGTGAGACAAATTGGATCGCTTGAATTCGAGCCGACAGGGGTAAGGTTGTCCCTTGGGGATTCACCGTCTGAACCACCCAGTGGCGCCCACCGTCCGTGGTGTGGAGCAACCCATGCGGTCCGGCGGCCCATCCGATCATGAGCGACACAAAATCCGGGTGGACAGACTGACCTTCGCTATTGAGAACTGTCGGCAACACGGGCTGCAAATTAGGTGTCCAGGTGGCTCCAGCCGTGTCTGACCGCCAGAGCGTCATCCCTTTAACGATGCCGGTCCGAGATTTAAGAATACTCGATAGTAACACCTGCGATCCCCGTTGGATGGGGGGAATCAACGGACCATTTTGATCTGGACGAATCCGCGACCCTTCCGATCATATGGTGTTGCTTACGGCGGACCCCTAGCTTTAGCTATGGGGGTCAGTAACACCTGTGACGAAGGCGCTCAATGCGCCCAAGTCGCAAACATTGGCCCCATAGTGGATGCCCCGCCATTTATGGCTGGGGAGGATGTCCACTGCAGTTCTGATTCTGGAGAGCGCTTTATTCGTGTCAGGATCATCCCAATGAGCCAAGAGACATCATTGCGGGGAGATTGTTGTGGGCACCAACACCGAAATACCATGGCCCCAAGCACACGCTTGGGGTTCGTATAGGCTTTAAATGATAGCACCGACGGTCAGCAGGGCGTGAACAACAGGGGTAAAACTCTCAGTTTAGTTCCAATGACGTTGCATAATCAAAGTCATAGCCAAATCCGCGCGGTCCCCATACTTTTAGGGCCGCTGGGCTTTTCATGATAGCGGGTGCCGGGATCACCAGAACAGACACTCGTTGACCATAACGAAGTCGTTCAGTGGTTACAGCCAATCCTGTATGCGTATCCAACACCGTTATCAAATCCGGAACCATGCCTAAGACATGTTTCCCTTGACGGATCAGAAGGTTCTCGTTTTGAAATTCAATCTCTATTACTTGACCACGATCCTGGTCGATCCCTTCAACACGTACCATGCCGCGTGCGAAACCTTCGGTCGTACGCCGCGATACCTCCACAATTTTTCCTTTGAATAGGATTCTCCCGCGACCATAGCCCGAATATTGGGTGGCTTCACATATGGCCTCTAATGGATCCCCGTGACTCTTTTCTGCTCGAAGTACGGCATTGCCAATTCGAAGTCCCAAGCTTAACGTGCCACGGATGGCCGCTCGTTTCACATCACGCCCATGCATAGGAAATTGAGACACAAAGCTATGTCCCCCCATGCGAATGGTGATCCCGCGGGCAATCCATTCGAGGGCGTGATTATCATGCAGATGGTCCAGAATCACAAAATCGTCGAACTCGCTAGCAATGCAAGCTGGCGTACCAGAGATTCCGGCGATGTGAAAGGTCTGCATATAAAGTTCGGGAAAAGCCCGACCCATCCCATCAGCATCCACTACGGGTCGGCTCAAAGCCGCCGCAACTTGCAGTGGCACCATGCTATTAATCCCACCCGCCTCAATGGGGCACGGCAATGCCCCGACCGCACCTAAATGGTCTGCGAGACGTTGAAATGCGTCGACGGACTCGGTGCCTCTCGGCACCTTTTCAACCAACACGGTCGGGGCACCCATACCAGCAATAGGAATTACCCAGGCATCGTCGGCGAGCTCATCCAACTCGCACACTGTCACGGGCCCGTTTTCTCGCATATGCGCTTCCGCCATGACCCGCCCAATATACGGGTCACCTCCTCCACCGGTTCCCAAAATCGCCGCCCCGATAGCCAATGCATCTAAATCCTCGATACCAATTTGCCAGCTCATTGCCCGTCACCTGCCAATTGGCCTGCCACCGTGACACGTACTCGGGAGGCATTAGAAGGCAGGTATGCCAACGGGATTTCCTCGACTTCAATCACCTCAATGGTGTCATGATTTGCCCCTGCTCGTACTGCATCCGCTTTTGCTGTCAAAATAGCATCTTGGATCACTTGATCTCTGCTACGACCATTCATTGCGTAAATGCGGTCCACTCGCCCAGATACTTGGGCTATAGCTGCACCGATGGCATTCGCCACATCAAAGTGCTCTGGTCGAATCACCCGAGACACCCCTTCTAAATGATCCGGAAGGAGAGCACTACCGCCACCGACCGCAATCAATGGCACGGCTTCAGCGCTGGTCTTAATCCGGTCGATTCCGTCCTCGATAAGACGCAATGCCTCGCGATAAGCTCGTTCGCTAAGCTGACGGGGTACGCGTGGTGCTTGATTTCCGATGCGTGCTTTGCCCTCATTCACCGCCACGTCTGTCAACGTCAGCACGTCCCCGCCAAAGACTTGCGCCTCCTGAATAATCCGATAGCCTACACTATCCGGGCCTACCGTGAGTTTGCTCTCATCTTCTCTCACCCGGGAACCTCCACCGAGTCCTAACGCAATTAAATCTGGCATCCTAAAATTTGTCCGTACCCCGCCTACTTCCACGGCTAAAGACGACTGCCGAGGAAATCCACCGCGAATCATTCCAATATCTGAAGACGTACCCCCTACGTCAATAATCACGGCATCATTAACTTGGGACAAGAAGGCAGCTCCGCGCATGGAGTTAGTCGGTCCACAAGCCACCGTCAAAATCGGGTAACGCAAGGCGTAATCCATGGCCATCAAAGTCCCGTCGTTCTGTGCGAAAAACAAGGCAGCGTCAATCCCAACTTCTTGTAGGGCAGATTCAAAAGCCGTAACCGCTAAACGAGCCACTTCACTCACGGCGGCATTGAGTACGGTGGCATTTTCCCGCTCCAGGAGTCCCACAGAACCGATTTCATGTGACAGCGAAACGGATAGATGCGGATATTTCTGCATTATTAGATCCCGGATCGCGAACTCGTGCTCGGCGTTTACCGGAGAAAACACCGCCGTCACGGCAACCGATGAAACCTGGTTCGCGTTGTCATCTAAAAACCTCCGTACATCATCCATCGCCAAACTACCCATGGGTCGGCCATCAAATTCATGCCCCCCCCTAACCGTAATACTCGCCCGGTCGACGACCACTTTTAACTCCGTGGGCCATCCCGTCAGCGGAGGCACGGCGAGGGTAGCCGGAGCTCCGACCCGAATCATGCCCACCTGATTTAGCCGCTGCCGCTCTATGATGGCGTTCGTTATCTGAGTCGTTCCCAACATCGCATGAGAAATGGCATCCGGTTGAAGCTCTGAGTCCCTGAGGACCGTACGCACCGCATCTCGAATCGAACTCACCACATCGCGTGTCACCGGCGTCTTAGTTTTGGCGACCACCCTATCCTTAGGAGTTAAGATAACAGCGTCGGTGTTAGTTCCCCCCACATCAATGCCCAATCGGTATTTCATAGTTGACCTCCCGAAGAGATTGTCGGTTCTCCATACTACACACCATGGTAAAGGGAAGTATGGTCGACTCCATACCCAAAATAACGGGGTCCGACAGTGTCCATTCCCTTCGATGTATGCCACACCGGGTCGCACGGAAACCCGTATACGGTGACACGATGGCCGTAAGTCAGTGATTCAGTCGTGACAGGTATCAGCGTCTCTCGGTCCATGACACAAATCAGGTCAGGGACCGTCGCCACAACCTTTCCATCCAGGATGGCAATCAGATTCTCGTTTTGAAATTCAATCCTCAAGATGGAATCAGCGTATCGGCCTAGTCCCGTACAGGCTAGTGTCCCCCTGGCAAATCCGTCCCCGCTGTGGCGTTCTACATCGGCCACCTTACCCGAGAAGAATTCCACCCCTCCGTGATCCTGTTGTAGGTGCTGAGTCCTGTCTTCGACCGACATGCTTACGTCGCGCAATAGGCGGCCGAGCGCCATGGCTTTATTTATGGTCCCCCGAACCACTGCTGTTTTCGCTTGGCATGTGGTCATGGGATATAGCGCAATGATGGCCGCCCCACCCATCGCGACGGTCGCGGTCCGTGCCAGTCTTTCCGTCCACGGATTATCGATAGCCTCAATAACCAAATGATTGCCTTTTTCGTCCACTAGAGCCATGGGCGTAGCCCGTATCCCATGAACATGAAATGATGTCATTTGAAGTTCGGGGAAAGCTCTTCCCATACTATCCCCGTCAATAACCGGAAGGCCCATCTGCGCCGCAACAGCAAGCGGGATCATGGAATTGATCCCGCCCGCTTCAATAGTCATAATGGCCACGGCTTTTTGACCTAAGGTTCGCTCCAAACTGGATACTGCCTTGAGAATTTCCCCACCATTAGGAATTTTTTCTACCATCACTGTCGGTGCACCCATCATTGCGGCAGGAATAACTAAGCCCTCATTGGGCAGTTCATCGATGTCCAGCAGTGTGATCGGTCCATATCGACTTATCGCCGCTTCTGCCATAAGCTTACCGATATAGGGATCTCCGCCACCCCCGGTCCCTAACAGCGTTGCCCCCACCGATAAATCACCTAAATCTTTGACGGTAATGGTTCTCATGCAGTCTCCCCCACTATCGACTTGGGTCTCTTCTCGAGCCGACCGTCAATAACGGAACACACCCAGTACAACATCACAGCCGCTACTAACGAGTTAATCGATTGGATCCCCCATTGGACAAAATATCCTAATAAGAAGGAGCCAACCCACGCCACGATCATGGGCCAATTGAAGAGCTCGGTGCTGTCAGGTAGTCGACCTTTAGTCACACTGTCCCCAAGAGCCTGCCGCTGTCGGCCAAGGATCCAATAGTCGGTCATCATGATGCCAGAAATCGGCGGTATCGCAACACCAAGGATAATCAAAAAGCCCACAAAGTGCTGCAAGATCCCCACCGCGGCCAGGATCGTTCCAATTCCCCCAATAACCCACGTGGTTTTGGTACGGGAGACTTTTTTGTCGAAAAGCGTATCAATGGCGTTGACAATGCCGAGCGTAGAGGAATAGAGATTCCAGTCATTAATCTTCAATGTTGCCATAATCAAGATAATCGTCCCGATAAATCCGGAGGTCGAATACACAATAGACACCACATTCGAACTACGAATGGCATGAGCCAACAACACCCCCACCAAGCCGATGGTGTACTCGCCAAGCGTAATCCCAAGAATCGTTTGTTTGACGACGCCTCCCGCCGTCCGATTAAATCGCGTCATGTCCGGTGTGATGACCGCACCGATAATGAATCCCCCCGCCACCAAGGTTGTCCCTTGGCCGAGAGTCAAAAGAGGTCCTGGAGGGGCCATTGCAACCAGATGATGTAGTGCATGATGACTCAATCCGCTAATGATAGCCCAGCCAGACAGAATCAGGAATAACGGCACGGCAATATACGCCGTCCATCCCATCGACAAAAACCCAAACGTAACAATCGCAATAACCGCCGCACCCGCCAGGACCGACCATAGCCACATTGGCATGCCGCCAATCAATTGCGCCAATCCTGCCGCGAACACGGCATTTTGGATCCCAAACCAACCAACCAGTCCGATCGCGATGACTATCCCGATTACCGCAGACCCGTATCTGCCGAAGCCGGTCCACCGCGCTAAAAGCGAGGTCGACATTCCTTCCCGCTGACCTGCAATTCCCACAATAATGGACACGACCTCAAGTACTACAGCGCCGAGAGTCAAGGCCCAAAACGCCGACCAAAACTTCATGCCAAAACCTAGTGTCGCCCCCAATAAGAATTGAGACAAAGCCGACAATTGACCAAACCTCTGGACGGCAACCGAAAACCAGCCATACCGGGCACTATTGGGCACACGACCTAATGGAAAATCTTCTCCGTGGTCTTCCAATCAGAAATCTCCTCCTTTCTTTTCACGAAAGGATTTCCACATAGGATGGCCAAATTCATTCGACGGATTGCACAACGTTTCACTTCACCATTAGTGCAATTCATGGCGGGCTTTTAGTGCCAGTTGAAGAACCAGTTGGGTCGCCGCATCATCGAGGTCCAATTTTAGCAATTGCTGCACCCGGTCTAGTCGGTATCGCAAGGTATTGCGATGCACATGCAAGATTTGAGAAGAGGCAGCCATCCGGCCTTTGTTGTTTAAGTATACTTCTAAGGTTTGGACCAACTCCTGGTACATCGGATCGTTCAGAAGCGGTCGCAAGAGGTCTTCTGCCAATTCTCGGGATCGTGGTGAATCCAACCATCCATAGAGAAATCGCTCCAGTCCCAAGTCTTTGAAATGCGCAATTGTGCCAAACCCATAACGCGCCCGACCGACGGTCAAGGCCTCATGGGCTTCTTCAAAACTCTTACGAAGCCCCGCGGGCCCATCGTAAGGAAATCCGACGCCACAGGTAACGCCGGACACCCCATGGCATTCTAGCAACGGAATCAAGTGATCACGGATGGTAGCGGCCCCGCGGAGCGCGACCTCAGGTCGAATGCGTTCTCGACTCTCTATAATCAACACAAACTCATCGGAATGAGGCAACACCATGCCATGACCAAAAACCTTTATGGCAAACTCTTCAATGGCTCCCAAAACATCGCCTTTTATCCGCAATATGGTGTCTTCGGTGACGGCTTGACCGACAAATTGGCGGAACTGGTCCAAGTCCCAAATAAAAGCCGTATGGGTTCGGCCAAGGTCCAAATTATACCGCTCAGCCGCGCGGATTACGGATCCAGTAGGGACATGTGGGTCAACCAGCAGTTCTAAAAGGAATTCTGAGCGGTGCCTTAGTGACGATTCAATCTCTGCCGCACCGAGGTCGAGAAACACCCCGATCGCCAAAGCTACTTGCGCCACCACTCGTTCGGGTAGAGATTCGGGACTTAGAGAAAATTGAGCCCCTCGTCCGCGACCCCATTCGACGGGATATGAACGCCAATCCGCGCCTGGTGGCATGATAATGACCATCCCGTGGCCCTGCATTCTTTGGATAAAATCTTCCAAGCTGCTACTCTCACGCCAGGAATTTTGCACATCCTGCAACTGCTCTAATTCATTTCGCATGCGATGATTATCCGCCCCTACCAGAAGCCGATAAAGGACATCCATGACCCGTCCCAATTCACCAACCTGCGTCGTCATTAGTGGCAATTGCAATCGGTTAGCCAAGAGACGAGTCGCACTGGCAACCCGGGCGTCCGTCATGATGAGACCTGCAGCTCCCTCGTTGCTTAATTGCAAAAGCCACGGGTCCACAGCAACTTTCTCTAGCGTGGTACGCGTCGGGCAAATCCACAAGATACCAGCACTATCTTGCGATCGCGGTTCTTCCGTTAGAAATTGAATACCGGTAAAATACCTATCTCCAACACCCTTCTGCGATACCCATCGCACCAACGGACCCGCCGCATCAAGAAAACTATTTAAGGGAACCCGAACATCGTGCAAAGTTGGTCACCCTCTTGATCCATAATATTTAAATGGCCATAACAATACGAGATCCACTACCATAAATAGGCTAGCTAAGGAGACCTGAAATTTCAACATACGAGTATATTTGCTGGACAGTGGCTCTGCATCTTGTTATGCTGCGTCTCAGAACCTATGCGACGGTGATCCTCGCCGCGGGTTCGAGTCGAGTCCATCGGTGCGTTGTCGTGAATAGTTACCAATTTTTCCACGTCAAAAGTTACGGAATCGGCCAATATCAAACGAAACAGGGTTAACCCCGTTCCTTAGGGGGGCAAAGCCCCGTCGCGCTGTATGATCGCCAATCCCGGAGTCCGATAGACTGTGCCGTTGCGTTTCGCGGTCTGCACCAAGCGCGCCAGTCGTTCCTCGGCCGCGTCGGTGTGTATCGTCGATTGATCGGTCACCGAGACCAGTTTTGGCGGCTGGCTTTGGCGCACGGTCGTCCGAATAGCCAATTCCGCGATTAGCGCCTGTGACAGTTCCACCACCATTTGCACCGCCGCTAGCAAACGTCCCATGGCCGATAACAGTGTTTCGACGGGATTGATATGTCATATTTAATAGAAATGTTTCGCCTTCAGAGATATTTTCCCTACGAGACGGGCCCCGGTGTGTAGTTTTTCTGCACCAAGCGAAAGCACACAATTATTCGCCTGTCTTAGCCCATTTTATGGTACAATATGGGTCAAAAAGCAGGGAGATGACCTTATGCCTCGTCACCGACAACGCGGCATCGACCGGCAAGACGCTATTCTCGCTTATATTAAATCGTACACAGAACATTATGGCTATCCCCCATCGGTTCGTGAAATTGGAGCCGCGGTTGGACTGAAATCAACGGCGAGTGTAGCGCGGTACCTAGTGGCCTTGCAAAATACTGGACGGTTGAGCCATCCCGCCACCAAACGGCGCGCCTGGAGCGTACAGGACCGCCCAGTGTCGGTGGAAACCCCTCTCATAGGCCGCATTACGGCAGGCCAGCCAATTTTAGCCCAGGAAAATCATGAAGAGCGATTTCGTCTCTCTCCCAGCCTGTTTACCCGAAGCCCCGACTACCTCTTGCGCGTTAACGGGGATTCGATGATCGAAGCGGGTATCTATGATGGGGACCTCGTGGCGGTAGAAGTACTAGACACGGCCGACAACGGCGACATCGTGATTGCGCTTATGGGTGATGAATCTACCGTCAAGTATTTGGAAAGAAAAGAGGGACGCATTCGTCTTCTACCGGCTAATTCCCGTTATGAACCCATAGAGAGCCCCGATATTCAGGTCATTGGCCGCGTCGTTGGACTAGTCCGGGCATTATGATGAGAGGGCGTCAAGCGCGGCGTCGACCGCCAGTTTGGTGTGCCAGCGATTGACCCCGCCTTGTAGATAGACGTGATATGGGGGTCGTATGGGTGCGTCGCACGATAGTTCAAGCGATCCCCCGGACACGAATCCCCCAGCGGCCATAATGATGTGATGGTCGTAGCCTGGCATATCCCACGGTTCGGGCTTCGCAAAAGCATCGATAGGCTCCCACGATTGCACCACCTGGCAAAACGCAATGACGCGGTCCGGAGTTTTTAGGTGTAGTGCGACCACGATATCGTTTCGGTCATGGTCCTGGGCTGTGGGAAAACTTACGATACCGTGATTTTCGGCCGCCCAACTCGTATAAAGCCCTCCCTTTAAGGCTTCCGCCACCATTTGTGGAGCCAGAAAGAGTCCTTGGGCTATGAGTCGAAGATAGGGGCCGGTCGCTCCTACCTCTTTGCCGATGCCAGGAGCAAACAATTCCTCGGCGACCCGCTCAACCCAGTCCGCGTTTCCGGCGACGTAAGCACCCGTGGGCGCGATGGCACCGCCCGGGTTCTTCATCAAGCTCCCCACCACCAAATCGGCACCCCAGTGGCCGGGTTCTTCGGTCTGGGTAAATTCACCGTAACAATTGTCGATCAGAATCTGGGCGCCATGTTGGTGAGCCCAGCGGGCCACCGGCTCGATTTCCGTCCGTCCCCAGGCCCGACGCGTTGCGTACCCCCGAGACCTCTGAATGTAAATGGTATCTCCGCACGTCGGATGCATTTGGGAAAAATCCGGATTGCCATCTTTCAGAGGGTCCACTAAAATTACGCCCGTGCCTTCAGATCTTAGACGCTCCAGAGAAGGTAAAATGGTATCGTAGGGCATGCCAGTGGCTATCCAGATGGCTTGCCGCGGGTGGGCCACCGCCTTTAAGGCCGTGGCCAGCGCGTGTGTTCCTGAAGCCCACTGCGGTCTTACTAAAGCGGCCTCTGTGCCAAAGACATGGGCAAAAACCTCGTCGAGTCGTTCCCGGCCCCGGTCCTGGTAGCCGTAACCGGTGCTACCCATGAGATCGATGCTGCTAATCTTGGCCTGGCGAAATGCCTGAATAACCCGCTCCATGGTCAAAGCCTGGATGTTGTCCACCCCGTCCCAGGACTGGCGTACGGCCGGTGCTATGCCGATATCCGTAATGATCCCCCCCTATTCCTCGGCGATCATACACGATTCATTGGCGTTATGGAAAATTTGTCGAGTTTTTCTTGGTGATGACGCACATCTGGTGTATGGGCTCCAACACTCGGATAGTGCGGGCATTGTTGAAGAACCCTAGGGAATGGCGCGGCACACCCATACTTTGAGCTCCCGGAATCCCCGCCGGGTGGCACACGATATCGGTATCATGGTGATGCCCCGGCACTCATCGCGCAAAAATTTTAGACCCTCGTGACTTCCAGGACGGTCCACTTTGTTGGCGACTAACAGATACCCCTTGCGCCGTTGGCCAAACTGCCACAGGGAACGGTCAAAACTTTCCCCGGCCTCTTGGCACTGCGATTTGACGCGGGACGCGTCGACCACATGAAAAACCATCGCGGCTCTCATGAGTCGGCCAATGGTTTGAGCCGTAAGCTGACGGTCGCGTGAGTCCGGCGCGATCCCTTCCAACACACCAGGGGTGTCGACCAGCAGAATTTCGGATCGTTGTCGCCCTGACGTGACTTCGATGGTCAAAGAGTGCACCTGTGCGGTTTTGGGAGTCGAGAGCGATACGAGTTCACGGCGGGCGCGGTCTAACGTTAGCCGTCGGACCATTTGCCGCCCATCGCTGTCTTGGACCTCTACCCGAATATCTGACATCCCCAAGTAGGCGGCGAAATTAATCATTAAAAGGGTCTTTCCGACGTGGGGGCGACCAATCACGAGTAGCTCCACTAATCACCACTTCCTCCCTCAAAGTCCGTCCAAGACAGTGTCATGAGGTCGTGACGCGATAGCGGGATCTGCCGGGCATGAAGGCGTACGGCTTGGCGGCGTATGGCGTGCTCCAACAGATTTCGGACCATACGGGCGTTACCGGCATTCTTGTGCCAGTGCCCTTCGTTGTGGTTTAGTAGGGTAAAGAGGTTGATCTCGGCATCCCCTGAGAGGGTGTAGTCGCGTTCCCGCAACATGTGGCGTGCAATGTGTACCAAATCCGTGGCTGTGTAGTCTTTGAATTCCAGGCGTATCGGAAAACGCGATAAAAGACCGGGATTGGTCTCTAAGAACCAAGCCATTTCGTCGGGATAGCCCGCCAAAATGACCAAGAGTTCCTCTCGGTGATTTTCGGTGGTGGCGACTAGAGTGTCGATGGCTTCTTTGCCGAAGTCCTTTTCTCCGCCTCTCGCCAGGGCGTAGGCTTCATCCACAAAGAGCACCCCGCCTAAAGCCCGCTTAATCACATCCCGCGTCTTTTGCGCAGTGTGGCCAATATATTCACCCACGAGGTCAGCCCGTTCGACTTCCACCAAATGCCCTTTGGGCAGAACTTGCAGGCACTTAAATAGTTGCCCCAACAGTCTGGCGACGGTCGTCTTACCCGTGCCTGGCGCACCCGTAAAAATCATGTGCAATGATTGTGGCGTATGGACTAGACCCATTTCGTCCCGGAGGCGTTGAATTTCCACAAACGCCCGTATATCACCAACCACCCGTTTAATGTCGCCCAAGCCCACCAGGGCCTTGAGATCATCCAATACGGCGTCCACCGACGTCTCTTTGGCGGACTCCGGATATTCGCGACCAACGGCCGCTCCGGCAGATCCGGTCCATTGTGACAAGACGCCGACGGCCGCCCCGGGGGCCAAGCGGCCCGCCTGAATCCAAGACAACACCTCTTCTGGAGAGGTGGGGATGGACTCCGGCGAAAAAACGTACGCCACTCGAATTGCCTCCTTCCGTCTACTACCACTATACGAGTCGGATTCCCAATTCTGTCCGACTCTGCGATAGAAAAATACCCCTTTATTTTCCAATTTATAGCAGGCAATTTATGCCATTGTGGCGAATACCGTATGGACAAACTCCAAAGGAGTGTGAATATGTCAATTGACCGTTTTCGCGATGCCTATTGGGTCGAATTGGTGGTTGTGGCAATGGTAGCGGTGGTTTTAGGGGTGGCGGCCCCTGGCTTGACGCCTCACACGATGATGGGGGCTGCTAAGGGCGCCGATCCCAATCGACACAGACCGGTGAAGCAGACCAGACAAAATGCCCGGAGTGGCATTGATGCATACCCCTCCCCGGGCCAGATTTTTCTGCCCCCCCCAAAAAGCGTACGCACAAGTCGACCTCTGAGAGCTTTGCCATCGACGAGGTCGAACCGAATGGCACCTCCTTCCCCGGTGGGCTCCGGCACTCGCTGGCCGCCGACGCTGCGATCCTCCTTAGGGCCTTTATCCAGCCGCGGAGAGTGGCCGAATCCCTATCACCTCAATCCGCAAGATATCTTGATGATCGCTCATTTAGTTCAAGCGGAAGCGGGGAATCAGCCCTTTGCCGCCCAAGTCGCGGTGGCGGCGGTAGTGCTCAATCGACTCCATAATCCGGATTTCCCTAAAACTGTCGCGAGCGTGTTATTCGCCCCAGGCCAGTTTGAAACGGTGAGTGCGGGAACCTATTGGAACACGCCAAGCCCCCTTGCGATTTTAGCCGCTCGGGCGGCGGCGACAGGATGGGATCCATCTCATGGTGCTCTGTATTTTTATAATCCGTCGCTCGTCCACAATGGCTGGATGGATGCGTTGCCAACTACGGTCACCATCGGTGCGCAAGTCTTTGCGCGATAACGAGGAATAGGACGCGGTTCGGGAGAAAACTGCGTTAGCGCAAGCATCTGAGTCCCCACGGAGATTCTGGCTAGTGGGTCAATCTAACCCGTGCTTAAGGTGAATTCGGCTAGGCGGTTATGGCCTTCTCTGTTGCCGCCGTTGCCGGAGTCCGTAGGGTGGGCCGGATGCACCAACCCCGGAAACTTTTTCCGGCCAGGCCCTCAACGATTCTTGAGTCCTCTTAAAACCAGGCTGCGATCGCAAGCGCTGTTAATAATAGCACCAGGCTAATCCAGACCACCGAGGAATGATAAGGGCGGTGCAATCGAGTCGAAACCGACCCCGGGTGGTCCATGGTATGAATAGCATGGGATTTAATAACCGGCGATGTCGACCATGCAGCCATGGCGTTGACCGGAGCTGGCGTGTCATGTGAGGGCATCTGACCCTTCTCTAAGGACATAAGCCCGTGCTTCAGTTTATGGTCGACTAGCCACCAATTAATGGGATAGGTGACGATTGCTCCCGCCACGAGCGCTAGCGACATTAGGAACCAAAACGGGGCATGACTCGGCAAAGCCGTCTGAGGATCGAACCTGATTCCCATCACCATCACCACTGCCATCCCAGCCATGACCCCGTTCATGGAGAGCCACTCGGGCATAAACATGGTTTGGACGGCTTTTCGGTACGACCCCCCCACCATGCTTTTCATAAAGAATGCCTGAAAGAAAAGCCATCCCACTAAGAATCCCGCAATGTACTCGATGGAGACTTCGACCACCATTGGCACCCGCATTAAACTGGTTACCACCGCTGCCCCAACAATGCCTACGCTGTCGCCCGCCACACAATGAAAAGTCGATCCGACCACCTGTTTCCAGGTAAACCTGATGTAAGCCTGGTGTGTCCCGGGCAGCGGTTCCCGCACCGTCAGGACATACATCACGGCCCCTAGGGGACCCATGAAGGCAGCAATCAATAAAAAGCCGACGTGCATGGTTACATCAATGGGCGCATGCGCCCAGTCGATTAGCAAAAACGAAACTGACAGTCCCGAAAGAACCCACCAAAACAGGGTGATATCGGTCATAGCTAACTGCATGACATGATTAATAGATTTCCGGTGGCGTTTGGGGAGGCATCACCGGAGTCAGGCCGATCGGCAAAAAAGAGCCCTAAAATCATGTACGCTTGGTTTAAACGCTCACTTTTACCCCGGCATTGATCACCCAGGCACGATTGGAGACCCGCCGCAGATTTCCTCTGGGGTGTGAGGTCCTCCACCATCGCTTTGAGGCGCATAGCCATCCCTCCGAATGGTAATAGCCTGCCCGCGACCCATGATAATACTGTGGCCACCTTATTCCCAAATCTGGTAGGGGACGCCAGTAATGGTGACGCCAGTTGAAATGCTTGGTCTACCGCGACGACGAGAAGGTCAAAGCGTGTTGAGGCTAACTTATTTTGTCATTGGTTTGACTAATTAAGTTGTCATCATGGCTTGTGTTTTCCCCAGTCCCAGTTTGAGATTCTGTGAAAATGGTCGAAACACCCTGCGCCTTCCTAGTCGCATTCGCGGTTGCCGTAGGCTGCGGACTTCAGCCGTTCGGCAACGCGAATCCCAGCCCTATGGCTGATTTTTTGGTGGGCTACCAGACTCCTCTGGGCCGGGAATACCTGGCAAATTTGGTGACAGGTTTGTTAGTCGAAGTGATGACAAATAGCATTAGCGCCAACAAGCGGCATAAACAGCCATTGTACGGCTGTCGGGGGCGCCCAGTTCAACGAATCGGAAATCCTCGTATATTCGGGCTGTTATGATCGCATAGACTCGACAATCTTTAGAATAGCGGCTTCTTCGGGCCACGCTGACAGGTCTAGCCAGCGGGCATTCTTCTCAGCCCGAAACCAGGTCAGTTGCCTCTTGGCCAACTGATTGGTATGACGGGTAATCAAGGCATCGCGTTCCACCGCCGTCAAACGCCCATAAAGCCACTCGACCGTTTCTCGATAGCCGATGGCCGTCAAACTTTGGGCATGGGGGGACACGCCGGCCCTCAAAAGCTCGTGCACCTCATCGGTTAATCCTTCGTGGATCATGCGTTCGGTGCGCTGTTGGATGCGTTGGCGAAGTTCTTGAATGGAGCGCGTCAATACCCAGTACACGACGGGAAAGCCCGAGGTTTCGGATTGATGGCGGATCATGACCCGGCCGGTTGTCATAAAAACTTCCAGGGCACGCACTAATCGCCGATGATCGTTCGCACCAATCGCTTGATAACTGTCGGGATCAACCACGCGCAATTGTCGGCGCAAGGAGTCATACCCCTCTTGTTCGCCGAGCCTCGTCAGACGGCTTCGTAAGGGACTGGGCCGGCCTTCTTCAGGAAGGTGAAAGCCGCGCACCAAAGCCCGAATCCACAGCCCGGTCCCCCCTACAATGATGGGAAGGCGGTCTCGCCGTTGAATGTCGGCAATCGCCTGAGTCATCGCATTCTGGAAATCCGCTACCGAAAAGGCGGACCCCGGGTCGGCCAAATCGATGCCATGATGAGGGGTTCTTTCCCTATCGCTCAAAGACGCTTTGGCCGTCCCAATGTCCAACCCCCGATATACCGCCTGGGAGTCGGCCGAGATAATCTCACCCTCCAGGGCTTGGGCCACTGCGAGTCCGATGGCCGTCTTACCGACAGCGGTGGGTCCAGCGATCACCAATAGGCTACCGTCCGGTCCGTCCAAATCGACGGTCCACCTCCTCGATCGTCAACACCCAGAGAGTGGGCCGTCCGTGGGGGCAACCCCGAGGATCTTGGACCCGACTCATCTCTTCCAACAGCGACTGCATTGCTAGCATACTTAAGGGCCGATTGGCCTTTATAGCGGCTTTGCACGCCGCCATGGCGTAATAGGCCTCTTGGGCCCAAGTGACCGGATGCTCCAGGCCTGCCGTCGACTCCTCTCCTCCCAACAGCTCCAGCACCGTGCGCAAAAGGCCCTGATGACTGGTCAAGTCGTGAAACGCCGAAGGTACGGCCCGGATAGCCACAGTCGTGCCGCCGAGGCTTTCCACATCAAACCCCCATTCGGCTAACGCGGCGCGATGGGCTGTAAAAGCTGCCCATTCTGTAGCTGACAAGGTTTCGGATAAGGCGAGTAACAGCGGTTGGGCAGTGGCAACGCTCATTTGGTCATTCTTAAAGTGTTCGAAATAAATGCGCTCATGGGCTGCATGCTGATCGATTAAGCATAACCCCTCGGGGCCCTGCGCAATAATGTATTTGGCGCGCCACTGCGCCAATGGAACGAGATCTCGATAGTGTTGGTGCAAACCCGGGCGGCCTTCCCCAGGGACGCCGGGACGGGTCCACTCGAACTGGAGGGGCTCCGCCAGAGTGCCAGGATCTGCCTTAGGGGCGTCACCATAACTCCATATTTGCCCTGGCGACGCCAGGGTCAGAGCCTCCTTGACGATGCGGTGCAGCAAAGCACGGACGCGATGTTCGCCGACTAGGCGCACTTCAGCTTTGGTTGGGTGTGCATTCGGATCGACCGCCCCGTCTTCTAATTCGAGCCATAGCCAGAAATAGGGAAATCGGCGGTCCGGCACGTTGGGACGAAACGCCTCTTCGATAGCGGCGCGCAATGCCCAGTTGGTCACCCAGCGGCCGTTCACATAGAGTCCTTGGCCGAAGCGATTGGCGCGGTGATGGTCGGCAGGTGCGACATAACCATGCAGATACAGGCCTGACTCGCCGCGATATTCAATCGGCACGACGGATGCGGCCAAATCCCGGCCAAAAATTGAGAGGAGTGCGGCCTGAACATTGCCGTGCCCAGGGGTATCCACCATGATGCGATCCCCTACGGTTAACCGCATTTGCACATCGGCCCGGGCGATGGCCAGTTGCTGGATGGTGTGCTGGATGGCGCCGACCTCAGCGGCTGGGGTTCTGAGGGCTTTTAAGCGGGCGGGTTGTTGCTCAAAGATCCGATCCACGACGATGCGCGTACCGGGATTTAGCGACACTAAAGACACGGCTCCCGGATGTCCAAAGGTGACCGTCAGGCGATGACCGTTGTCGAGGCCATGGGGTCGGGAGCTAATGGTCAACTCGCTCACCGAGGCGATGGCCGCCAGGGCTTCTCCTCGAAACCCCAAGGTCCGGGAGTGTTCCAGATCGGCGAGTTGCGTCAGTTTAGAGGTACTGTGGCGCTCAATGGCGCGCGGCAAGTCCTCAGTATCGATCCCGTCGCCATTATCCCGCACTTCGATTCCCAGACGACCGGGATCGATAGCCACGTCAATTGTCTGGCTGTGGGCATCCAGACTGTTTTCTACAAGCTCTTTGACAACCGACGCCGGACGTTCTACGACTTCGCCCGCGGCAATCTGATTGGCCACAATGGGGTCTAACCGATGAATCCGGCTCATGGCGTCACCCCCCGGTGCAATTTGTGCTGCAAGTCTTTTAGATAGAGCCAGGCTTCGCGTGGCGACAAATCGTCCAGGACGAGCTCTTTCAGAGCTGTGGCTACTGCCTGAGCCACCGGATCGGGGTTTTCAAAAGTAATTTGTGCGGCGGTCACCCGTTCCATCCCTCGCTCGGGCTCCCACTGTTTTAGATGGTATTCCGCGCGTCGTATAACCGCCGGCGGAAGCCCCGCCTGTTTGGCGACTTCCAGGCCATACGATTGGGAGGCTTGGCCCTTTATCACTCGGTGGGTAAAGATAGGCCCATCGTCCCCGCTTATGACCTCGGCAGTGAGATTCATGATATTCGGATTGTTGTCTTCTAACGCAGTTAGTTCGTGATAGTGAGTGGCGCATAATGTGAGCGGCCCCGCTTTGTCGGCCAGCCGTTCTATCACCGCATGGGCAATCGCCATGCCATCGTAGGTCGCGGTGCCTCGGCCCAGTTCATCCAGCAGCACCAAGCTATCTTTACTGGCTTCGTGCAAGATAGCTGCGACTTCTTCCATTTCCACCATGAAAGTAGACTGACCGCGCACTAGGTCATCGTCTGCACCGATTCGGGTCAATACGGCGTTAAATATCGGGGCGGCATAATAATCGCAGGCGACCCAAGAACCGCTCTGTGCGAGGATGGCATTTTGAGCGACGGCCCGCATAAAGGTAGACTTTCCGCCCATGTTTGGGCCGGTAATAATAAGGGCGGTGTGAGACGATGGGAGCTCAAGATCGCTTTTCACATACTCGCCGACCACCGACTCCAGCGCGGGGTGCCTTAGGCCTCGTAACGTTACTGGCTGATCGGGATCCAATAAATGAGGCTCCGTAAGACGATGACTCACGGCCACTTCGGCCATGGACCACAGCGCATCCAATTCCGATAGCCAGCCTGCGGCGGGTACGAGCCAGCGGCTATTTTCCACGACGAATGCTTTTAGACGATCCGCCCATTCGTGCTCCCGTTGATTCAACTGGTCTTGGGCATCCTCGATCGCCTTCTCCAGCTGTCTTAGGCTGTCCGACACGAATCGCTCCGCATGGGCGGTGGTCTGACGGCGCACCCAGTCCGACGGAACCTTGTGAGACTGCGATTTGGTAACCTCCAAGTAATACCCGAAGGTGCGGTGATAACCCACCTTGAGAGATCTTAATTGCGATCGTTCCCGTTCGTCCTCTTCGAGCTTGAGCAACGCTTGTCGGTGATCGGTCAAGAGTGCACGAAAGGCGTCGATGTCCGGATCGTGGCCGTCTCCGATGATGGGGGTGTCCTCCCAACGGGAAGGGGCAGGTTGGTGCAGCACCGAAAGCGTTGATGTGAAGGATTGCCAGACGGCCTCATCCAGGTCTCTGGGAGCGGGCCACAAACCTTTCTCATGGATAGGCCAAAGGTTGGGCAACATCAGAACCGCCTGACGGATACCCTCAATGTCTTTGGGTGAGCCCAAACCCATTCCAACACGGGATATCCGGCGGCTCAAATCGCCTACGCGATACAGCCATTCGCCGACTTGTTGGTGCTCTACCGCATGATTCACCCAATGGCGGACAATCCGGTGACGCGCCTCAATGCGATTCCGCTCAGTTAACGGGTGTTCAATCCATTCGGTCAAACGCCGACTGCCCATTTTGGTTCGACAACGATTCCATTGACTTGAGAGACTCAGTGATGAGGAAGACACATCCAATTGCGCTAGACTTTGCGAGGATATGCGCATTTCCGTCGTGAGCGAATGGATCCGAATGTCTTTGAGATGTTTAAGGGTACCGGGGTGTACGTGGTCTAAATAACGTGCTAATGCTGATAAAGCTTGATGCACATGCAAACGCTCATCCAAGCCCCATCGGCGCAAGCTCTCCAATCCTAACTTCACGGACAAGAGCCGCTCGGTTTGAAGCGGGTCGGCGCGCCGAAAATACTTAGAATCGTCAATCCGGACACCCCCTTGAAGCCAAGCCTCTTCACTGTTCGCCAAAAATTCTTGCGGGCTCCAGACTCTCCACCAATGGGCCAAATGCTCCTCCTGAGCGCGCGCCGTGCCAACCTCCAAGATGTGCACGGTACCGGTGGAGAGTTCAGCCATGATAATGGCCCAACCCTGGCGATGGCGATATGCAACCCCTAAACGGGGTGACTTTTCATGTTCTTCGGGAATCACGGTGCCTGGCGTCAGTACTCGAACAATTTGCCGATCAACCAGACCCTTGGTGTCACCAGGGCTCTCCATTTGCTCGGCGATAGCGACCGTAAATCCCTGGTCCAAGAGACGCCGGGCGTGTTGCATCCCGGCATGATACGGCACCCCACACATGGCCACCCGGCCATCCCGGGAAGTGAGTTGCAGGTCGAGTACTGGTGAGGCAACTTCCGCGTCGTGGTCAAATAACTCATAAAAGTCGCCCAATCGAAAGAATAACAGTGCTTGGGGGTGTTGATTTTTCAGCGCCCAATATTGATCCAGCATCGGTGTCGTGGTCTTTGCCATTAACAGCCTCCCCGGCCCAAACTCGAAGCCAACCAGAGTCCCTCGGTCAGACCGCGTTGACTCACCTCAAAATGTGCAAAAGCCGACCGCTCCACCAGTGCACTCATCAGGGCCAGTCCAGCCGGCAAAATTTTGCGCCGGACGCTGTCCCACGGCGGTAAGTCTGCTTGTCCTGTTTGGAGGGTGAGTTGGAGGTCGGCAATATCTTTGGGCACTAACATGTGCCTGTTGGCCCAAGTTGCCAGGCTCACCGCGGTTCCCCCGATGAACACCGGACTTTGAAATTGGCTCAAGTCAGGGGTGTCTGCGAGGGAAAGCGACGGGCGCGCGGCGCCTTGGGAAATACTCCAGGCCGCATGGTGCGAGATAATCTCCGTACTACCGCCCCCAATATCGATGACCACATCGGTGTAAGGGCGCTCGGCCTTGACAGCCAGCCAGGCCAGGCGTCCCTCCTCTTGCGCTGAAAGATGCCACCAGCGGGGAAACAAGGCTTTAAGCTGTTGTTCCCAATGGGGATGAAGCCTAAATGCCTCCCCACCAGCCGCCACAGGTTGGACTCCTCGCGATTCACTGGTTTGGCTGAGGTCGCGGGCAAAGTGGACGAGTTCGTCAAACCCGCCTGGCTCGAACAACCTAAACAGCCGTTGTTCCCTGATTTCGGGTTGATCGAGGCGGGTGGCGACCAGCATGGTGGTGCTGGTCGACCCAAATTTCACGATTGCCGTGGCTGGCACCGCCACCTGCACCTCCTGTTTATCCAAGAAACGACATGGTTGTGGCTATTATAGCAAAGACGTTAGTAGGTCGAGTCTGTTAGAATGGCTATAAGTGCGACGCCGGGGGGATCTTTGCTATTGAAGGCGACGAAGCATTATCGTTCGATCATTGTCAGTATCGCAATGGGCATGTTCAGTCTGGTTATGGGATGGAGCCCAGTTTATGCCGCCTCTAGGGGGCCCCAGTTATCCGCCTCGGCGTTCATTTTAGTGGATGGGGCGACCGGTCAAGTGTTAGCAGGCCGCAATGTGCGGTCCGAATTTTACCCGGCCTCGATCACGAAAATCATGACCGCGTATTTGGCTATTACCCGAGGGTGGCATAAAACGGTTGTGGTATCGCGAGCGGCAGAGTTACAACCCGGGGCGAGTGCATATCTGGTGGCGGGCCAGAGACTTCCCATGCCAAAAGTGGTCACGGCGATGATGCTAGTTTCTGGTAATGATGCGGCCTATGCGATCGCCCAGACAGTGGCAGGCTCAGTGCCGGCGTTTGTCCGCATGATGAACGCTCAGGCACGCGCCTGGGGGGCTCCAGGCATTCACTTTGTCAACCCTAACGGCCTTCCTAATCCCCATCACGTCGTCAGTGCTCTGGGAATGGCTATCATCGCAGAGCACGCGATGAAAAACTCGATTTTTGCTCGCATTGTCGATACGAAAAAGTCCACCTTGCCGCCTGACCCCCACCCTCGCGTCTATTACAATCAAAATCGCTTGTTATACAATTACCCTGGGGCTGTGGGCATCAAAATAGGCTATACCATCGAAGCCGAAGAGACCATCGTAACCGCCGCTAAACGACACGGACTGTTTTTAATCGGGGTATTGTTGCATGACACGCCCCAGGGGTTATGGCCTGATGCCCGGAATCTTTTAACCTGGGGTTTTAATCACTTTCAAACCAGGCCACTAATCACACGCGGCCAGAACCTGGGCGTTCTTCGCGTGGGGCATCGCAAGGTCCCAGTGATGGCCAGCCAAACAGTCTATGATGCCGTACCCCGAGGTGTCCCGTCCCGGGTACAGTGGTCTTTGATCGGATCCCATCCTAAAAGCCGCCGGTTGATTAAATCGGGTGACAAGGTCGGCGTGGCTCAAATCCGACTTGCTGGACGCCCCATCGGCCAAATTTCCATCCAAAGTATGCGCCGCATTAAAGCACCGCCACCCGTGGTGAGTTACCATTGGTGGTGGCTCCTAGTCCCCGCAGCAGTTGGTGCGGCTCTAGCGGTGCCGAAACAGAGAATTCTCAAGGGATTGCAGCGAGGGGCTAGCCGTGCCTAATATTTGGGTTCTTAAGCCGGAAGAATTACCGCCGCCGCAAAGCGGTTACGACCTGGCGTTGTGGTGTACGCACAACCACATGTCCGCGACAAAAGTGCGAACTTGGGCTGGTTGGTCCGAGACAGCCATCATCGCCCGGAATGTAGATAGCGGAGTGATGTTAGCGTTTGATTCTGAACCATCCGAGTGGGTCGGCACCGAATTGGTTGTGGGGGCGGGTAAAGTATGGCGGATGGACAACCATTATATGGCTTGGCTGGATGCAAACGCGCTTAACACCCCGGAGGTGGGACGGGCGTTGGCTCTTGCAGGAATCGAGGTCGTTGTGGCTCATTCGGATTTCCAGTCCAACCCTTTTTTAGACCCGCTGTGGCGCGTCGTACAATCCGAGCAAATTTTTGGTCTCGCTCTAGGAAATGTGCCCCGACTCTACCTGCCGTGTGAAGCCGATCCCGACGAGGACGGCGTGCAGGAACTGGATCCGGTGCCTGGGGGCTTTCGGGCCACCCTGAGTTTTCGTGATCTCCTATCGGTTCGTCGCCTGCTCGCGATCCATCACGGCCTTCGGCCCGGGCTTTACAACAGCTTCCCTTGGTGGACGACATGACCGCGCCGCCCGAGACGGGTCTTAATAGCGTGGTGCGCCTAGGGCTCAAGCTGGCTCTGGCGGCAAAACTGGGGCGGGATCGTGCGCCCCTGGTGGACTCTCCGAACTCGATAAGCCTGCCTCGTGATCGGATTAAAATTGGAGCGGTACAATGGAAGGCAGACCCGGTCGGACGCGTCGGCGACTGGTCAAATCGCGTCACTCGACTCTTCGAAGAGGCTGCCGACCGGCATTGCCACCTCATTGTCTTCCCCGAATATTTGCCTTTGTCCCTCATGGGAGCCATCATGCCCGAGTCGACTTCGGTGGGTAGCCTAACCGACAGGGCCATTCAGGGATTTTTACGCTCGCTGGCCCCGGTGACTTTTCGGCATTGGCACAGGTGGATGGCTAGCCTTAGCCGCCGTTTTTCCATGGTTACCATCGCAGGTTCAGGGTTGACCGTGTCTCAGGGTGCACTGGTTAACCTAGCTTTGGGCTTTAATACGGACGGGTCCGTCCTCTTTTCCCAGCCGAAGTGGCATCCGCTGCCCGATGAAGTGCGTTGGGGAATTGCTAAGGGACCCATCTGTGCGCCCCAGGTGGTTGGGCCTTGGGGACTTTCGGTATTGGTGTGCAACGATGCGACCTACTTTGAGTCATTTCGCATGCTCCAAGCCCTGGACGCGAAAGTCGCCGCGGTGCCAGTCGCCGACCCAGAAGCCCGATATACGGAAGGCAAGGCCCGGCGTGGTTGTTTTTCACGCGTGCAAGACGTTCCCATGGTGGGCGTCGTGAGCGCCGCGACAGGTCGTCTGTTTGGCCTCAGGCTTACCGGTAAGGCTGGTATTTACGTCCCAGCCGCTTTAACACCGAACGCCAGCGGAATCTTGGCGGAGTCTATGCACCCCGTCGGGGAGGGGCTGGTGTCCGCAGTGGTCTCGCTAGCCCTTCTGGAAGGCTATCAAAAGGTTCAGCGCGCCGAGCACCCTGTGCCGCTGGGCCATTTTGTCCAAGCCCTATATCAGTTTAAGGAGGATCTGTAATGCTAACCCATGCCACCGATGCAATCTTGGCTCTGGGCTTGTTTGGTGTGTTTTTCGGAATGGTGCTGGAGAGTGCATACATTCCCGTACCCTCGGAGATTATTTTGCCCTATGCAGGATACCTGGCCGCCACCGGCCGCACATCCCTGTTGGCGGCCATGTTTGCCGGACTCTTTGGAGGCATTGCCGGGGCTACGATTGGGTATCTGTTAGCCCGAATCGGAGGTCGGCCCTTAGTCGAGCGCTATGGCCGGTACGTCGGCCTTAGACGGCACGAGATTGAGCGGGCTGATGCCTGGTTTCGCCGCCATGGTGACGGCGCTGTGTTTTTTGGACGCCTGTTGCCCGGCATTCGCACGTACATTTCTCTTCCAGCGGGGATTGCTGACATGCCGTTTAGACGATTCATAGCTTTTACGATACTGGGAGCTCTTCCCTGGACCGTTCTGTTTACCTACATTGGCTACCAACTGAAGACTAATTATCGCCATCTGGGACCCATTAGCCATTACTTTTTGGCCATTGTCCTCATCCTCTTTATCGTCTGGGTTGTGCTCGTGTGGCGTCGGCGCGGACGGAACGCCAATCCCAGATAATGAGCCAGGGAACTGCCAGGAGCAACAACGGCATAAAGACGCCTCCCGTCAGTGCTTGGACGAGGCTTCGTAGCCCTACGGCCCCCGTTCCAATGACCGCCACACCTCGGACCGCGGATTGCCAACGCCGGGGCCAGGGACCTAGGGCCAAAGGCAGGAGCGTTCCCACAATGCCGCCCACCACGATCGGCGGCCCCGTGGCCCCGGACAAGGCTAAGGCCAGCCATCCCCCGGCCGTATCCAAAGACGCGACCAATGGCGGTACGATGCGGCGTCGGCCGGTCCGCCAGGCGTAGGTGCACAGGATCACGCCGCTGAAAAGCCATCCTAGCCTGAGTGAGGCAAAATCGAGCCATGGCACAACCAAGAGACTTGTCAGGCTGGTTAGTACCAAAAGGGCTGCCAGCGGGGCGTTGCCGTCGTTTGTAGCATTAACCTCGGGTTCCAGCGCCTGAGCTGCCAGTGCCAGGGCCATGGCTATGGTAACGTAGTCAGTTGCCACCCGAACCGGTCTCCTTCCACTCCGTGGAGCGTTGAGGCTCCATCAGGTCAATAGCCGCCAACGGGTGTTAGGGATGCTGTCGGGCTGGTGGCCAGTGATGGATGGATTCTATGGGACCAGCTCGAAAAAGAGAACGGAGGCGGAGGGACCGACTTAACAGTGGCGCGAGGTGTGTCAGCCAACGGATCTAATGGAGTCTTTTATGACGTAAACGTCGGTTCTCCTTCTCCAGGGCGCCAATTCGCAGGCGGTTTTCACGATCTTGCAGGGCTACGAGGTTCAAAAGCACCCGGCGACTGGCTCGAAGACGCTCGATTTCGCGCTCAAGGCCGTCGATGCGTAAAGCCAGTTTGTTTTCCCGCTCGATTCGTGTCGGTCGCACGGTAACCCCCCGTCCTTTAGTAGTATACTTTTGTCTTCCCAGTTTATTCCTAAAAACCAAGCGGCGACCCATCCTGCCAAAGGGTCGCTTTGGTTAACCATTGGATTTGACAAAGGGTTAGCGGCTAAGCATATCCGCCAATTTGACGAAAGTCCGCACCATCACCCCGGTCGGACCGCTCTTGGTGCCGTTTA
Source organism: Bacillota bacterium (assembly GCA_021806205.1). Taxonomy (GTDB): domain Bacteria; phylum Bacillota; class Sulfobacillia; order Sulfobacillales; family Sulfobacillaceae; genus Sulfobacillus_B. Next base: position 27,072 of record JAJZXX010000105.1, read on the forward strand.
AGGGGCTTTTAGGTGTCCACGCCGTACCCGCAATGTCTAAATGTGCGTAGGGAACAGATCCTGCGAATTCCGCGATAATCATGCCGGCCGTAATCGTTCCCGCCTCCCGGCCTGGCGAATTCTTTAAGTCTGCAGTGTTGGAGCGATAAAGACGCTTGTACTCGGGATAGATGGGCAGCCGCCAGACTCTTTCACAAGCGGACTCGGCGGCTTGGAGGACTAGGCTGGCCAAGCTGTCGTTGGTAGCCACCAAGCACGTGGCCTCGTGGCCTAAGACCACCACCGCCGCGCCCGTTAGCGTGGACGCTTCTACAATCCAATCTACACCCAAATGCGCGGCATAACTGACGGCATCGGCCAGTACGACGCGACCTTCGGCGTCCGTGTTGGTCACCTCAATCGTTTTACCATTAAAGGCTTTGATCACATCGCCTGGCAAAATCGCCGATCCCGACGGTACGTTTTGGGCCAACGCCACAATCCCCACCACATTAATGGGAACTTTCAAGTCGGCCAGTGCACCCAGGGCGCCCAACACCGCCCCAGCCCCTAACATATCAAACTTCATTTCTTCCATGCCCGCCGGCAGCTTTAGGCTGATGCCTCCGGCATCAAAAGTAATCCCTTTGCCTACCAAAGCCAATGTCCTGGAACCACCGCCTTGATAGCGCATCACCACGAGCCGGGGCGGATGCGCGCTGCCGCCTCCGACTCCTAAAATGGCCTCCATGCCCATTTCCCTCAGTTTGTTTTCATCAAACACGTCGACCGAAAAGCCATGGGCCTGACCCTGGCGTACCGCTTCTTGCGCGAGGATCTCGGGATAGAGTTTATTGGCTGGCCGCATTCCCCACTCCCGCACCAGATTCTCGGCACGTGCGGTGATCTCACCGCGTTGGACCCCAGGCGCGGCCTCACCCCCCGGTTCCCCTACACCCAATAGTGTGATTTCCGCCAACGGGTGTTCTCCGGCAACCGACGAGTATTTGTCAAAGCGCCAATAGCCCACTAAGAGACCATCCGTTAGCAATTCTGCGATATCAGCGGGGGAGCACGGCAATTCGTCTGGAAGTATCACCGCCAGGTTGTGGGACCGCAATCGGCGAGCCACCTGGCCACAAAGACCACCGGCCAGGCGAAGTCTCGGCCGGTCAAAGAGGTTTCGCTGGCCCAGACCTACGGCAACTATGCGCTGGGGGGCAACCCGATCGATGGTCGCAGTACCCCATTGCTCACGCCATTTTCCGGTAAACTCCTTCCTCCCCATGGCATTGCTAAGCGCTCCACTCAGTCGGGTATCTAGATTTTTCAGCGAACCTGTTAACGGTTCGCCTTCAAAAACGCCAACGACCAAAAGCTCGACCGCCACATCCCCCGGGCTTATATTCTGAATATGTACGTGCATTGTTCCACTCAACCTTTCCGCTATGGGATGGTGGGTGCACCCGACACCGCATCGCTCCAGGCGTGCTCCCAAAACTCCAGATAATTGTACCCAAAAATTCGGGCGATGGATGCGTCGCTAATCCCCCGGGTGCTTAATTCATCTGCAAGCTGCGCAAGTTTAGTAACATCCTCAAGACCCTTTACCGGGATCTCTACCCCGTCGAAATCGGATCCGAGTCCAAGATGACGATCACTACCGACCACATCCAGAGCATAAAGACAATGATCCACGACCCGCGCGAGATCTTGGGTTCCTCCCAAAAATTCCGTGACAAATGTAATCCCCTGCATCCCGCCATGGGCCGCCAGCGCACGGATTTGACGATCTGACAAGTTACGGCGATGGGATTGTAGACCTTTACAGTTCGAGTGCGAGGCTATCACTGGTTTAATGGAATACTCCAGTGCGTCCCAAAAACCAGCCTCGGCCAAGTGCGACACGTCTAAAACGATGCCGACCCGATTCATTTCCTGGACGATCGCGCGGCCCTGATGACTTAACCCGCTGCCGCCGGGATCCTCTCCGGCACCATCCGCCAACATATTGCGCTGGTTCCAGGTCAGACTCATGAGGCGCACTCCCAGACGATAGAGGACCCGCACCCTGGCCGGATCAGTTCCGAGCGCCTCCGCACCTTCGACAGACATCAAAGCGCCCATGACCTCACCGCCGCTGACCCGCTTGAGATCATTCAAACTCAACACGGGGATAATGGCGGCGGTTTGGCCCTCGAGCTCTTGCCAAAAGGCATCGACATACTGGAGGACCCGTGACAGGGCCCGCTCCGGTTTGTAGTCGGGTTCTACCCAGAGCGAAAAGCACTGTAGTGTATGGCCGATTTGGGCCATGCGGATAAAATCAAGTTGGCCGGGGCCCGTAAAATCTCGCAAGGTCCGTTGGCCAGACAACACTTGTCCTAAACTATCTGCGTGGGTATCGACCAGAGGTATCTGTTGGCCGTGAAAATTCAAGTGGGGGTCCCCTCTCGTGCAAAAAACCGTTGGACAGCCAGCGATTGTCCCCGGGCGGTGTCAATATCGACCAAAAGGGCCCCAAATTGGCCCCGACCGTGGGCGGTATCAAATCGTACCGGCATCTGAGTGGTCATCTTTTGAATGACCAGGTCGGTTTTCACGCCGATCACCGAGTCGGCCGGGCCGGTCATGCCGAGATCCGTCAAGAAAGCGGTGCCGCCGGGTAAAACTTGCTCATCCGAGGTTTGCACATGGGTGTGCGTACCAACCAGGGCTGCCACACGCCCATCTAAATACCATGCCATCGCGGCCTTTTCCGAAGTGGTCTCGGCGTGCAGATCGACGACGACCGCACTTACTTGGCCTTGGAGTGCATCCAGCAGGTCATCCATGACGCGAAACGGATCATCGTAGTGAAAGGGCATAAAGGCCCGGCCGGCTAAGCATACCACGGCGACCGGTACGGAGCCCGGACTCACTACCACATATCCCCGTCCCGGTGTGCGAGCGGGCATGTTCAACGGTCGCAATACGTGCGGGACGTCGTCAATGAATTGGAAGACCTCTTTTTTGTCAAAAATATGGTTGCCCGACGTTAGCACATCAATCCCTTGGCTTAAAAGTTCGTCTAGCACATCATGGGTAAGACCGTTGCCCCCGGCAGCATTTTCGCCGTTGGCAATCACTAAGTCGATGTTGTGAGCCTTGCGCATCGCTGGAACATGTTCGGCGACCATCCTGCGACCAGTCTTACCGACAACGTCACCGATGAACAGCACCCGCATGAGAGAGCCTCCCGTCAAGTGCTAAAAATGAGTACGCGCCCTTCGTCACGCATGGCTACTAACTGGCCGGTGCCTTCTTCAATCAGAGTTAAGAGACGCTCTTGAATGGTTTCCTCTTGCACCATCATATCCTCTTCCAATAAGTCGTGCGGATCATACAGAACGGTTAACTGCGCATGATCCCGCAATATCTCTATGATGACGCCGATTTCCTCCACCGATACGGTGTTGGTGTCGCGAGTAAGTTCCACTGTGGTGACGTCCGTGCTAACCTCATAGGTAAGGTCGATCGATTCAAGTGGGCGCCTGGTCATCTGACGATAGGTTGTCAACGATGCCAACGACTCCTCCAACACCTGGCCCCACTGGGACTCCTCCATCGCGCCCCGTATCACAAACGACACTTGAATGGTTTTGGCTTCCGGGTTGCATTGAACACTGGAGACCTCGGGATACCGCATGAGAACTGCGATGAGTGTACCTAAACCCCGCGTGCTACCTCCCCAACCGAACGACGGCATGTGCATAATGCTTCCCCTTTCTGGTTGTTGGTCCGCGCTATATCTTATGTGTTCTTTATCACGCAGGCGGGTTGCCTTTAGAAGATCGGGGTACTCCATATCGTGGTATTTTCAGGATCCCGACCTGGGTATAACGCGCGGAATTTTTCCAGTAGGTCAAACGATCCTTCCGAGTGTTCGGGGTCCTTAACACAAGACTCCACTGGACAAACATCGGCGCATTGCTGTGTATGATAAAATCCCAAACACTCGGTACAGTGGTTGGGGTCGATCACATAAATATCCTGGGCTTCAGTAATGGCGCTGTTGGGGCACTGCGGCTCGCAAGCACCACATCCAATGCAGTCCTCAGTAATCATCAACGCCACGAATGTCCTCACCCCTTTCCCCGGCCAACCGATAGACGACCGCACCTGGAAACCCCTCTTGGACTAAACGCCGAACCAAGCGGGTCCGCTCCTTCTGACTACTGATATCGTACCGCTCTAATAGGGGTTCGGCAATGCGCAGCCAATCCACGTGCGACTGGAGATCATTGATAAGATCGCGGCACACCTCGGGGGCGATGCGCCGCCGAGCTAGGCGGACGGCTAGGCGTTTCGGCCCCTCATGGCGCTCTAGCCCTTTTGCCACAATTTGTTGGGCTAAGCGGCCATCGTCCAAAAGCCCCACTTGCAACAGTTGCTCGACAACATCAGCGATCGCCAGCGGATCTTGTTGTTTTTGAGTGAGGCGCTCTTTGATCTCGCCGACACTGAGACTTTTCTGAGCCAGCCAACGGAGGGCCAGGGAGTGAGCTGGTTCAGTCGGCATCGCTCTTTACCGCAATAGGGATGTCTGCTTCCCCTTTACCCTGCACGTCCTGACGAATCCGGCGGTCCAGTTCCTCCGCCAATTCGGGATTACTCTTAAGATAGTCGCGCGTGTTTTCGCGGCCCTGCCCCAATCGTGTATCACCGTAGGCGTACCACGCCCCACTTTTTTGTACGAGACCGCGGTCCACCGCCAAGTCCAAAATGCTGCCCTCGCGAGAGATGCCCTCTCCGTACAAAATATCGAATTCGGCCTGTTTAAACGGCGGCGCTACTTTATTTTTTACGACTTTGATGCGCGTCCGATTGCCGACCACTTCGTTGCCATTCTTGAGACTGTCGATCCGACGGACCTCTAATCGGAGCGATGAATAGAACTTCAGGGCGCGTCCGCCCGGTGTGGTCTCGGGATTACCAAACATAATGCCTACTTTTTCCCGAAGCTGATTAATGAACACACAGACCGTGCGCGATTTGGATATCGCTCCGGTTAGCTTACGCAACGCCTGGGACATAAGTCGCGCCTGCAACCCGACATGCGCGTCACCCATCTCCCCTTCAATTTCCGCTCGAGGAACCAATGCCGCCACGGAGTCCACCACGACAATGTCAACAGCCCCAGACCTCACCAGTGCCTCGGCAATTTCCAGAGCTTGTTCGCCGGTATCCGGTTGTGAGATTAACAGATCATCCAAGTTGACCCCGAGACGCGACGCGTAAGTGGGATCAAGCGCGTGCTCCACGTCGATAAAGGCTGCCACGCCACCGCCCTTTTGAGCCTCGGCAATGGCATGCAACGCAACGGTGGTCTTCCCGGAGGACTCCTGTCCATAAATTTCCACGACTCGTCCGCGCGGCAAGCCTCCTACTCCCACCGCCAGGTCCAGCGTGAGGCACCCGGTCGATATCACATCGACTTGAGCCCGACTGGCTTGCTGACCGAGCCGCATAATCGAGCCTTTGCCGAACTGCTTTTCAATCTGAGCCAACGCTAGATCCAGCGCCTTTGCGCGTTCCATTGGCATGCGTATCATCTCCCCTACTTAACCACCTTCGGCAACTATTCGCGTTTTTGCCACGAACTCCTGCTCACCGAGGTCGGGCCGGTTCGAGATTCACACTCTTTCCTCGAATGATAATCGATCCGACATTGTGCAACACCTTATTTACCGCGTCCTTGGGCATTTCGACAAAAGTAAACCGGTCGTAGATGTCGATTAAACCAATCACACTTCCTTGGATCCCCGCCCCTTCCGCCATCCCCCGGACGATGTCGGCCGGGGAGACCCGGTCCATGCGCCCCACGTTCAAAAATAGACGCACCATGCCGGGCTCAGCGCCCGTTTCGCCAAACTCTTGGAGATTGCCGGACTCTCTTCCCTTTTCCACCATCAATCGAATGGCGGCAGCGGCAATGTCGACCGAGTCAAACTGCTCCGCTAGCTGCATCACGACCTCTTGGTAGGCAGGAAGTACACCATGTTGGATTTCCTCGGCCAGTCGATTCTTTAAGGCCTCACGCTGTTTTTCGGCCACATCGGCTACGGTGGGCAGTGGTCGACGTTGTAGTCGAACCCGGAGGACACGCTCCATCTGCCGCAGCTGACGAAATTCCTTGGGGTGGATCAGGGAGATGGCAGTGCCGGCCCGCCCCGCTCTTCCCGTCCGGCCAATACGGTGCACATAGCCCTCCGTGTCTTGGGGCAAATCATAATTGATTACGTGACTGACGTTTTCGATATCGAGCCCGCGTGCCGCCACATCAGTGGCAACCAAAATCTCGCTGCCCCCATCTTTGAATCGCTTCATCACCCGATTGCGCTGTACTTGGTTGAGATCCCCATGAATCGCTTCGGCGGTATAGCCGCGGGCTTGTAACCCCTCAGTCAATTCATCCACACGCTTTTTGGTGCGACAAAAAATAATGGACCGTTCCGCACCTTCCATGTCGAGAATGCGCGTCAAGGCATCTAACTTCTCGTATTCACGCACTTCATAGAAGGCTTGGTCGATGGATGGCACAGTTAACCGTTCTGGACTAATGCTCACATGAACCGGGTCCGTGAGATAGCGCCGCGCCAACTTGGCGATGGGGTCTGGCACCGTGGCTGAGAATAGTAGCGTTTGGCGATCGTCCGGCACGTTTTTGAGGATGAACTCGACGTCCTCGATAAATCCCATGTCCAACATTTCGTCGGCCTCGTCCAGCACCATCAGGCGCACGTGGTCGAGCCTGAGCGTCTCGCGGCGAATGTGGTCCATGACCCGGCCGGGTGTCCCAATCACCACCTGCGCGCCGTGTTCCAAGGCACGCAACTGTCGGTCGTAGGATTGCCCGCCATAAATCGGTACGACTTTGACCCCGGAAAACTTACCGATTTTGGTAATTTCTTCGGATACCTGGATGGCCAATTCTCGCGTGGGGGTCAATACCAGCGCTTGGACGCGTTTAGAGCGGTGGTCGAGCCGCTCCACGATGGGCACCCCAAAAGCTGCAGTTTTACCGGTCCCGGTCTGGGCCTGGCCAATTAAATCTCGTCCTTCCAATATAAGCGGGATCGTCTTTTTTTGAATGGGCGAAGGCTCTTCGAAGCCCATTGTTTGTAGTCCCCGCAATATGGGCTGGGACAACTCCATCGATTGAAATGTGGTCTCTTGGTCTGTCATCGAAAACTCCTTTGTTTGTTTAGTCAGTGTCAATCGTGTCTAATAGCGTCGGCAACTTCAAAAGCTGCCATACCGCATTGAGCGCGGTTTGCACAGCAACTTGTCGCACGGCTGGCCGGTCCAGCGAAGCATAGCACCGTTTGACCGCCGTTTGTCCGTCTCCCACGGCCGCTACATAAAAGGTGCCGACAGGGTCTTTTTCTGTGCCCCCGTCAGGACCGGCAAATCCGGTAGTGGCTACGCCAATCGAAGCACCGTGCTCTTCTACCACGGCTTGAGCCATAGCTTGGGCGCACTCTTCACTCACCGCACCGAATTTCTCAATAATCTCTGCGCTCACGCCATGGTGGCGCTTCATGTCGTCGGTATAAGCCACCACACCCCCCAGGACCGCCGAGGAGGCACCGGGCACCGCGATCAAGCTCGACACGAACAACCCACCCGTGATTGATTCCATGCTGGCCAATGAGCGGTGATGGCGCGCCAGCCACTTAATCAAATATGCTTCCCGGCTAGTTTGCCCTAGCACATAGACAGGTACGGGTAATTGTTTTCTAATCCATGCGCGGCTCCGCTCCCGAAGCACGACTCCCGCGTCGGTATCATCTGTTTGCACCCGAATATCGATCCGCCCCGCTTGTGCGTAGATACCGGTCTTAGGGTGTTCCCCTTCCAACAGCGGCCACAAATGTCGGGCAATTTGCGATTCCCCTAGGTCAAAAACCGAATACGTATCACGGTGAAGGCGGCCATTGGTATGTTTTAAAAGCCAGTCTGACAACGCCCCTTGAGCGATGCCTTGCATTTCGCCGGGAGGGCCTGGCAGCAATACGACAACGCCGTGACCGAGATCCAATAATTGTCCTGGAGCCTGACCACGGGCATTGGGCCAGACTAACGCCCCCGCTAACACGCGGGCCTGGCGGTTTACGGATTCTTCCCACCCCGGGGTTCGGCTGTGGCTTTGGGAGACCCGGGCTCGAACACCCTCATCGAGTCCCCATGGGCGTTTCAGTGCCGCACTTATCGCATCCAATGTCCGATCATCCGCAGTGGGACCCAAACCGCCCATCACCACAATCAAGTCGACACAATTCAGTGCCCGTACAACCGCCCCACCGATCGCACGCGGTTGGTCGGGTACCACAACGTGTGATGTTGGCCTAATGCCAAAATCCATCAAAAAATTCGCCATCCAGGCGGCGTTGGTATTAACGGTTTCGCCCCACAACACTTCATCGCCGACCGCAATGATTTGGGCAGTGTCTATCATCTGATCACCCGGTTCGGAATGCGATAACAAGTTATGATAGCGGAAATAGAGAATTTTAGCAAGTGGTGGTGACCATTCGGGTGCACCTCATGATTACGCGGCCGCCCTCGACATTGGTCGGCGAGGCGGACTGAAAGTCCACCGAGAGAACGTCCCCAAAACCTTGCGGCTTTGGATGCAAGCCCGGCATCAATTGAACGATTCGTCTTATCGCCAAAATGGTTGCGGAACCTGGGCACGGATTAAACGTACGATCACGAAGACGTTGGCCTTACAGTAGCAGTGTTTGTTAGCGTATCGAAAGACCCTGTTCTCGGAATAACTTGGATATTCCCCCGTCGTCGCCACGGGGCGAAAGGAGCGACGGGGTATCTTGAGGAGGGCCGGGCAACACCCGGGCCGAGGGTACCACCGAACGGACGCCATGAAGGTCATTCGTTCTCGTCTCCAGCCGGGACCCTTGGCGGTGAGTGAGGGACCCAAAAAAGCCGAAATAGATTGTTGCAGGTTTTTCTAACCAGGGCCATGTTGACCTAGACGGGGAGCCTGTCCCACTGATCAGAATCCTATTCCACGATTCCCTAGGCGGCATCTGGCCCGACTCCGAAGTGCGAATCCGCTATCCCATTTCACACGGTCGCATGGCCCAAATTCCTAATGATGTCGCGTGGGTCGGGGACCTCTAGCACCCGTGTAGACGCCAGGAAGAAGCTGGTGTGGGCACGGGCGGGCATTGTCTTTCGATCCCTCACCGAGAGGCGATCCAAATGGTGGCCATTGCTTAAGCACTCCTAGGAGCTTGTCCAAAAATTGAGGGGGTTGTGCGCCGTAAAATTCAGCAGTTCTTGTCGGGGATGCCGTCTATCGTGTCCGCACGGGTTTTTTTTGCAGAAGGTTCCGACCTCAAAGGAGTTCGC
>JAJZXX010000116.1 GCA_021806205.1 Bacillota bacterium
GCCGGATTGGTCCAGGATTGGCCGCTGAGTGGGGGCGTGAGAAGGACTATGCCGCATGGTCGGGAGTGGTTACTGAGCAGGGCTTTGGGGCCGATTTCGAGAAGTTTGACGCGGCCACATATCGAGAGGCTGTGCGCACGATTGAGTGGACCATTCCACCCCTGCCGGAATTTTCCCACTCCAAGAAAAAATTTACTCTGCCGGCTGGACAGCCCGTGCCGGACACGCTGCTGACCGCTGACACCGAAGACTGGGCGTATTTACTCGCTCGCTACCCAAGGCTCACTCCGGCCCAAAAGTCGATTATCCGACAGTTGATCGCCTCGTGGCTCCCGGACTAACTGCGGCCCGAGTCTGCGTCCCGCCGGCTGGTGATCACTCCCAGCCGATTTTTTGTGTGTGGATCGTTCGCGTGGATCATCTTGCCGTGGAGGTTTTTGTATCTGTGGGAGTCCAGAATGACGCGGGTTATCAGGCGTTATCTCCGTTCATGTGGATGGTCGTGTGGATCGTCGGCCATTTTGGGGGTAACGACGCCAAACAAAAACCCGCAATCGCTTGCGGTGTCTCAAAAAATATTGGCTGGGGAGGCAGGACTCGAACCTGCGCATGCGGGATCCAAAGTCCCGTGCCTTACCAACTTGGCGACTCCCCAATATTTGGTGGAGCTTAGCGGGCTCGAACCGCTGACCTCCTGCGTGCAAAGCAGGCGCTCTCCCAGCTGAGCTAAAGCCCCAATGGAGCGGGTGATGGGAATCGAACCCACGTAATCAGCTTGGAAGGCTGAGGCTCTACCATTGAGCTACACCCGCATCATGAGCATCTTATCATGGACGCCCCGCTTCATCCACCGTCAATAAATGTCCCCGCCACCCAAGAGCGGGAAAAACTGGCAGGCCAGGAGGGACTCGAACCCCCAACAGGCGGATTTGGAGTCCGCTGCTCTACCAATTGGAGCTACTGGCCTATTACAATGGTGGGCCATGAAGGATTCGAACCTTCGACACTCCGCTTAAAAGGCGGATGCTCTAACCAACTGAGCTAATGGCCCGATGGTGACCCCACCGGGATTCGAACCCGGGTTACCACCTTGAAAGGGTGATGTCCTAGGCCTCTAGACCATGGGGTCGGGTTTGGTGGAGATGAGGGGAGTCGAACCCCTGACCTCTTGAATGCCATTCAAGCGCTCTCCCAACTGAGCTACATCCCCATATTCTGTCATCAAGTCCTAGACCACGCTTAATTATTATACGCGCCCAACCAAAACCGGTCAAGTCATTTTGCACATCAATCGCCCCACACATACCGCCATTACTGGGCTTTTGCCACCCGGTTTTTCCCCTCCTGCTTGGCTTGATACATGGCGTGGTCGGCCGCTTGAAACAATGCGTCAGCAGACATGCCGGGCTCAAATGAAGCGGCACCGACGCTAATGGTCGATCCGATAATCGGTGTGTTGCTCCATTGAAAGCGGTGGACTTCAATGGCGTGCCGAATCCTCTCACCAATTTGGGCGGCATCCTCCATAGCCGTTTTCGGCAGCACAATGACAAACTCGTCGCCGGCGTAGCGAAATGGTATGTCACCTTCCCGTATATTCTCTCGAATGGTTTGTGCCAACCGCTGCAAGTGCAGATCACCCGCTTGGTGTCCCAATCGATCATTAATAGCCTTTAAGCTATCTGAATCGATGAGCAAAAGGGCCAAGGGCTGCTGAGATTCCTCCGCATAGTCTATGGCGCTTTGAAGCACCATGTTAAAGCGCCGGGAGTTGCCAATTCCGGTCAGGTAATCCGTGAGAGCAATTTCTTGGGTTTGTTGATACATCTGGGCGTTGCGGATGGCAATCGCGGCTTGTGAAGCGATTGCCGACAAAAACTCCAGATGATCGGGATCATATTCGATACGATAGCTTTGTGCCGACATCGCACCCAATACTCGACCTTCATGGATGAGCGGAACAAATAGCATCCCCAAGGGATCCTTGAGCGATCCGGTTAAATTTCCAGTGTCAACAACCCGTCCGCTCAACAACGCTGGCTCACCCGATGCAATCACGCCACTGGTCAAGCCATCCGGTTCGAGTGTGAATACTTCTGGAGGATATTCCTCTCCCTCATCCCACAAATATTGCATTAGCGCATGGTCTGGATCATCGGGCAAGGTTAATGCCACAAAAAAGACTTCGATCTCTAATATGTCCGAGACCGCCTGGCGTAGACCGCGCAAAAGCTGGTCCATCTCGAGATTGCGATTAACAATACGACCAACGTGTTCCAATATCCCAAGCAAATTTCCCCGTTTGGCAGCCACCTCCTGCGATTCTTGAAACTTAAGCTGGGTGGACATCATATATGCCAAGCTACGGATGATAAGCTCTTGGGAAGCGAGCCCAGCAATATCCTGATCCGTAGCAAGACCGATCCATCCGTAAAAAGAGTCCTCACGACGAAGCGGCATCAGTGCGAGAGATTTCATACCTAATTGCTTAAGAGCACGGGGCAGCGGAAAATCCCAGCCTTTCGGATCGTCTTCACTTAAGACGATAAAAGTGTTGGGGGCGTCCACAGCATTGGCATCTAAGTCTTGGGGGATGGAAAACCCGTCTTGAACGATAGACACCACCCGCTTGGCCCGATCCATCCGAACGAGATAGCCCGCTTGGGAGTGCGTGGTGGTACGCGCCTCAGCCAACAGTCGCTTTAATATCACATCGATATCCTGTTCTTCCACGATCGAATCCTGCAACGTCCTTAGTCGCGACAGTTGCTGCAAAACCATGTAATTCTCGCGGTTGCGGCTACGGGTTAAGCGATATTGATGTCCCAGACCCCCGGCGCCTAAAAAATAGAGAGCCAAAATAATATTGCGCCACCAAAAAAGCCGCGCATCCCAAGCTCCGGTGGCTAGTCCATAAGACAGAATTTGGGCAATGATGCCAGCGGCAGAGTAGCGAATGGTGCCATAGGCGGTTAAAAAGAGGACTTCCCCGCCATAAAGCAGGTAGGCTTGACTGGACAAACCGCCGTTTAGATGAATAGCCATACCAATCAGGATCAGATCAACAACGATGAGCACTTGATTAAGAACCTCAAGTGCTTTTAGTTTGCGCCAAAACAGAAGGCCCACTACGGCGAGGCACGCCACAGAAAGCCAAACGAACAAGCCCCTCGCATTTCCCAATGCGAAGATTGCGGCTGCTAGCCATAGCAATCCGCGGAGTGCGAAGACAAGGTGGTGAAAGCGACCGCGGTTATGCGAGTACACACTAGCGGGTCGCCACAAGAGCCACACCCACTTCCCTCAATCAACCGGTAGGAGAAAAGTTTGACATTAATGTGGAAAATTCCTGCCTAACACCTCAGGTTTTTGTCAATTCTCAATACGAAGAAGGCCATGGAGCCAGCGCCGTCACTCGAATACCTTGAGCTTCACGGATCCCCGATACCGCCACCACCCTACGCACCTTGCCAAACAACAAATGCCCGAAGCGTTGATATCCTTGGGTAGATAAACGCGCTTCCAAAACCCCAGTTTCATCCACTAAAGAAAAGAACACGACAAGTCGGCCACTTCGCGTCGGTGGGCGATGAGGACGATAAAAAAAGGCCACGGTGCGAACTGGCTTGCCTAAAGCAGTCGACTCGATTTGGGCAATGGAGAGAAAGCCCGCTTGAGTGACTTGGGGGCGCCACACCTTCATCCACTGCTGATGCTGACCAAATCCGAGCCATCGGTAATCCGCCGCAACCACTTCTGCCTGTGCCCAGATTCGATTCGCCCGAGCCGCCGTTAAATGCAATGAATTAGGGCCCTGCACATCGTAAAGAAGCCCCTCACGATCCGTATTCATGCCATCAAAAGCTCCTACTTCAATAAGCATTTCGATGTACGGCCGGGCTCTCGGCACCCGTTCAATCACATCCTGAGGGTCTTGGTATCCATGCACTGGGCGACCATTCACCAAAGCTTCTGCCACATCTTGACCCATCCCCTTTAAATACCCGAATCCCACTAAAAGTCCTCCGTCGCATTCCTCCATGGCTGCGCCGCTCCGATTGATATCGAGAGGGTAGATGACAATACCGCGCCGCCGGGCTTCCACCAATAGCACATCAATCGGATAATACCCCAGTGGCTCAGCATTAAGCAGTCCCAAAAAATATTGACGCGGGTAATGTTCTAAAAGATAGGCAGTGCGATAGGTGGTTTCCGCAAAAGCCGCGGCATGCGCTTCGTTAAATCCATAGCTGGCATACCCCACAATTTGTTGGAACACCTGATCGGCTACCTCTTTTGACACACCCCGATCAATGGCCTTTTCCCGAAATCGGCATCCCAACTCTTCCATTTCCTGGGTAGATCGAGCATGGGTCATGACCCGACGCAACAGATCGGCTTCTCCTGGCGTAAATCCTGCCAAGACGCTGGCAATAGCAATGACTTGTTCTTGGAACAGCACCACCCCGTAAGTCCTAGACAAAATGGGTTCGAGCGATGGATGGAGATAGGTCACGGGTTCTCGCCCGCGACGGCGCTCCACATAGGGATCTACCATATTCCCCTTAATTGGCCCGGGACGGATCAACGCCAAACTCGCGACAATATCCTCCCAAGTGCTCGGTTCCAAGCGTCCCGCCAAAGCACGCTGAGCGGGGCTTTCCAGTTGAAACACCCCGATGCTGTCCCTTCGCCGAAGCCGCTCAAAGGTGGCGCTATCATTTAAGGGAATTTGATCATACTCAAACGGCTGAGTTTGACTGATATGACAACTCGCCATCTCAATCGCCGAAAAAGTCCGCAAAGACAGTAGATCCAATTTCACAATGCCTAGATCCTCAATATCCCGCTTGTCGAACTGTAAAATCTCCACTCCCTTGGGAGATAGCTGGCGCGGACTCACCAGGGCGAGCGGTTCTTTAGAAATAACCACCCCACCCAAATGAGTCCCGATATGCCGTGGCATTCCTTCGATAGATATGGCCCAGGTTAATACGCCTTTCAATCGCTCCGACTCTGGGTACTGCCGCAATTCCGGTATCTCTTGCCACCGCTCCAATAGCTTTTGGAGCGGTATTTCGGGCAATGATTTCGCCAAAGCGTCCAATTCGCCTCGCGGAAACCCCATCACTTTGCCAATTTCGCGTACGGCCAAGCGCTGTCGATAGGTTTGATAGGTGGCTACGCGCGCCACATGTTCAGATCCATAACGAGTTCGAATATAGGCTTCCACTTCGTCTCGTCGCCGCGCATCAAAATCAATATCTATATCCGGCATTTCCTGCCGCTCACGACTCATAAACCGCTCAAACAAAAGATTTCGATGCCAGGCATCGACATCGGTTATGCCCAGGCAATAGGCCACCACCGAGTCGGCCGCCGACCCCCGGCCAGAAAAGCGAATGTGCTGTTGCCGGGCAAAATCCGCCGCATCAGATACGACTAAGAAGTAGTCAGAAAAACCTAGATCTTGAATGACCGATAGTTCCCGGTGGATGCGCGTGTGCACTTGGGGTAATTTGACCCCGTAACGCCACCGGGCCCCTTTAAACACCTTTTGGTGGAGCAGTTCATCCGCCGTGATATCAGGAGGTGTTTGAAAAAGAGGGCGAAAGCGCCGCTGAAAGATGTCCGGCGTGCTAAGGCGGTCAGCCAACGCTAATGTATTGGCCAACACCTCAGGCCACGCCGAAAATAATTGTTGAAAGTGACTCCAAGGCTTCAAATAATTTTCGGCATTAAGCCGTCGACCCCCAAACACCTCTTCAATTTGTCGGCCTTGTTGAATACAGGTCATTAAATCCAAGAGCCCAAAGTCTTCTTTGCGCGCATAGTGCACAGCCCCGGTGGCCACCATGCCCCAGTGCTGTTGCTCGGCGACATTTCGAAGATTGGCAAATAACCGTCTATCCCCTGGCAATAAACTTGTCGTGAGTTCAACAAACACCTGACGGGGATCAAACACGCCGTGAAGACGCTGAATGATTCTATATAACCGCTCTGGTGAGCGCTGCATCATGGCACGGGATAAGATGCCATCGCGGTCTCCCGTCAGTGCAACCAGCGATCCGCCCCATCTTTGTAGAGAGTTCCAACTCACACGCGGTTCACCCCGAGGATGAGTCAGATGCGCCTGGGTCAAAAGTCCTGTCAAGGCAGGATAGCTCTTGGTGTCGGGCACTAATAACACTAAACGACCCTCAGATTCCACCTGTACTTCGGCACCAACAATCCCTTTAATACCGTGGCGATGGCACTCCTGGAGGAAGGTCACCAGACCTGACACCCTATGACTATCGGTTAACGCTACCGTGTCAATTCCCTGGGCCGCCGCTTCTTGAACTAGCCTTTTAGGCATGGACGCCCCTTCTAAAAAAGAGAAGGCGGAATGGACATGAAGATGGGCGCCACTCATCAATTACTCCTCCGGGACAGAAACAAGATGCCACATTCGATCCGCCCATGACCCGGGGCGCACTCTATAGACATGCCCTGCTATTTTAAGCACTTCCTGATGTAAGATAAGCCGGTCTGTCGGAAATGGGATGACCTTGCCACGTTTAGTCGTAGATATAATAAAGCCACCACTGATTTTTCGATGGATCCCAGGCCAATTCATAGACGCCTTGCTGATTGCTTTGTACTCGCCAAAACCATAATTCCGGCTCATTGTGCCACCACTCCCCAATGTCTCTCCAGTAGTCAAGAACTCGTTGAATCACTACCAGTTGATCTTTCCAAACAAATTTCTCTGGTACGCGGTTTTTGACCCACACCGCTTGTAGAGGCTTCATTCGGGATCACCCTCAGTCATCCGCCAGAAATCCCAGTACCGTAGTAGTAGTTCGCGGCGAGTAGGCGAAAACCTCACCCGCTGAGCCGCCTTTATATCCCGGGATACATTCCGCGCACTATCCCACCATGTCATTTGAGCTGCCTGAAGCGACATCAGCCGCACTTCGAGGCGCACCTCCTCAAAAGGGTGCTGCGGCGGGTGATTAAGGAGCGAAAGCACGCGCGCCCTCACCACGTTGGCCTCTCCCACTGCGATGGGCCATTCTCGCTCCCGCCGTTCAATACCAAATTCTCCAATCCAGGTGATTCGCATAAACTGCACTCCTTGATTTTCGGATTGGCAAAGCTCTTTGACCTCTTCAGCCAGGTTCCGCAAGATTTCCCCCACACCCGCAGAGATCGGATGCTCAAATCGCCGTGTTACGGTTCTGTCTTCAAGGTGATCCACCCCCTTCCACAATCTGGTCGATCGAATGTGTGCCAAAAGCCCCGGAACATCCTGTACGCGTTCGAATCGCCGCTTATGCCATTGGTGTCGAGTCTTGGTCGGAACCCCCTCAACAAATCGCAAGGGCATCTGGGGCCAAAACCACTGCTCTCGCCTAGGATGAAGAATATACGTTTCCCCAAATGAGGCGGACCATACGGGTAAACGGAGTACCGTTCCCTCCTCGGCAATCCAATGGGCCAGCCAAGGATGAGAGGCCACTCCTGCATCCATGCGTTGAGCCCAACGCGGCACGACTTGATCAGACAGTTGGCGCCAGTCCGATTCCGCAAGACGTGGCCATTCCCACCAGCCTTCACGCGGATCACCCTGTTGAAAAGTTACCGCCTGGCGTCGTAGCCATTCCTGCAGGGAGCCCAATAGTTTCTGATAATACCCCGGTTGCCATGGCACCCAAGTCGCCCCAGGATACCGCCATTTCATTTCGGATAACGGCTGACCTGGACGAATTCCTAGATCCCATCCACGACTGTCCACATCAAAAACCATCCCGTCAAGAAATACTAAAAAAGTATCTAAAGGGCGCTGAAATCCTTCAGCCGTCAAGTGTCCCAGCTTCCAGTAGATAATAGCCATGCCTTCAACTCCCAATAATAAACATTTGTTTGTATACTACTCCCGCTGCATTCTCTTGTCAAGGCGAGTAATGCCCATTTGTTCCTGGAAAGACTGGGCTGGGATCTGTTGGGTCGGCCTGAACCCGCGATTTGTCGATGTCGGGGTTTGTGTAGCACGTCTCAGTCTCCGCAGGCAAATAGTGGCATCTCAAACTATTTTTCCGTACATATTCGGTTATCGACGTATCGTTAGTGCTGAACTCTGACGCATTTTTGTTGTAAGCTGGCCACATGCAGAATCAACCCTCGTGTGAGCGCTGTGGGCCGCCCTACCATGCGTTTGAGACCGTGGATGGTGCGGAAGAGATTGACTGGCGGGTCCTATCCCCAGGACTCTTTTCGGTGGCGTTTTTGGCCCCCTGTGTCCGGGCCAATCAGGACGAACCCCAGCTCCGCGCGGATGAAACCCGGTGGCCAGGTATTGGGCCCACGCCCGTCGGTCTATTGTCCGGGTGGACAAGGCGCTGCCGGATCTGGTGGAATGGGGGGTTATCGCTCACGAAGCACTTGAAAGAACATGCCTGGGCGGACGGCGAAAACTGGATCGAAATCGAGGTGGCCTCCCGAACTTTTTC
>JAJZXX010000219.1 GCA_021806205.1 Bacillota bacterium
GCGGCAAAGCCCAACAATTTCTTCGGCGTCACCACGAGAGATGGGAGAGAAAATTAAGCGGTAGACAATGCGGGCTCCATCTTTAACGGTGCGCCATCGTGGTTATGCAGCGAGAGTAGCGCGCGCGTTGACAATTTGTTGCCACGTACCTATACTAAAATTAGATTGAGCGCTGGACACCTTTGAGGCCCAGCGCCTTTTTTGAGGAGTAATGCAGAAATGCCGAATAAGCCATTTCGAACCCATAATCAACAGCTAAAAATACTCCGCAAGCGCGGTATGGATGTTCCCACCAATGGCCAGCCCAAAAGAATTTTGGAGCGCGAGAACTACTGCAATCTTATCGACGGATACAAAGATTTGTTCGCGAATCCTGGAATGACTGAATCGTATAAACCCGGGACCCAGTTTCAAGAAATTGTCGCGCTCTATAATTTTGACTTTGAATTGCGTCATGCGCTGTTAAAGCCCATTCTAAAAATAGAGACGCATGTCAAGAGTCGCATCGCATATCGTTTCTCACAACAGTATGGTCATGATAATTATTTAAAGTTGGTGAATTTCGATTTGGAGTGAGGATCGCGTAAGCGTTTCAAGCACGCTACGGAGGTTATTCAGATATTACAAAAGAACATTGCCCGCCAAGGGATTAGGAACGGACCGGTACAACACTATATGGTCAGCATGGGATATGTTCCGCTCTGGGTTTTAATCAACTTTTTGTCGTTTGGCACTGTGAGCCAGTTTTATTCCGCTATGAAACAAACTGATCGGCAATCAATCGCTAAGGTTTATGGTCTTAGCGACGATGCATTTGGCGATGTCCTGTCTTTATTGACGTTGGTTCGGAATAAATGCGCGCACAGCGAGAGAATCTATAATTTTTGCAGCCCAAGGATTGCAATACAAGATCACGATCTTCATACACGCCTTGGAATCCTCCGAGGACCCAATGGGTTCGTACAAGGGAAGCAAGATTTGCTTGCGGTTTTGATTACACTGAAGATTTTGTTAGATCGCAACGATTTCCGTTGGTTAACGCGAGAAATTGACCGTCGGATCCGTATGCTCGATAGAGAGCTCAAGGTAATCTCCTCACGAGACGTGCTGTCACAGATGGGGTTTGTCGCGAACTGGAAACAATTGGCGTCCATTTGAAAAATCCTTCCGCAGCATCCGCTCTCGGCGGACGAAAGTCGGGATCTCTTGGAAATCCTCGACGATCGCTATCAGACACGAGCTACGTGCATTGCGAGTCAATTGCCGCTCGATGCCTGGCACAGCTGGTTTCCAGACGCAACGACGGCAGACGCCATTCTCGACAGCATCGTGCACCAGGCCTCTTCGGATGTCCATTCAGGATGCGCAAGGTCTTGTCAAATGGGCCGACGTACGATACAACCAAACCACGATGTCGGGGAGGGTCAGGCCCCGTCGGTTTAACGTGGTCCATCTTTATCACACCCGATGAGTTTACATTTCCAGAGCATACGAAAGAAACTTGAGTCATGGGGACGTGTGTAAATGGCCAGTTTACAGGCAAGAGGAATGGCCAATTAAAATCGACAATAGCTCCGAACAAAAAAGATCTGCTCGCGGGAGGTCGTGCGAACGACCGAGCAAAAGGGGGCCACTGCGATAGCGGAAAAGGCGGGCCACGGCGGCGGACGGCGGTCATCCGCGGTTTGGTGCACGCCTTCCGAAACTTTGACGGTCGGCCCGCTGGATGCGGCGCAAAATAGGATTTTGATTGAAGTAGTTTTGACTTTACGGCATAAGGTCGCCACGTTCGATTGCTTTCTTGATAGTGTGGTCACGGCCCAAGCGCCGAGGCACCTTCAAATCAGAACACGATTTGAGAAAGTGGGACCTCATCGAGCGTCGTATACGGGATTATCACCCAAATTGGGTATAAGCATTTAGACGACATCCGACAAATGAGGAACCATGTAATGCAGCGCATCCCACCCAAAACACCCTAAGTGGCTCACAGTTGATCGCTTGGTCGCAAGGGGCATCGGCGTTAAAATGATGCAGAAGACTTGACCGTGGTGTTGAGTTCCGTCTGAAAAAGCGGCTATGCTGGGGAGGAACAGAAACAGGCTGTCCAGCGCACGTATTGCCCCGTGCTTAGTGAAACGTGAAAGGCTGAATAACGGTGCCGAAAGACGGACACAAAATATATCTTCGCAACAAATTGAAGGAGTACGCGGACCGGGAATCCGGACTCGTACAACGTGCGTCGAAGTATGCGGATTTCTATGACGACGCAAGGGATGAGGACTTGCGGACAGCGTTCGCCATTTTTCATGAGCAGTTCAACAACCTACTCGGGTATTTAAACTTGCGGATTCAGAAGGGGCACTATACGGCCCATGAAAGCAGAGAACTTCTATATTGGATTGACGAGGTCTGGCAAATGCAAACGAACCTGAGAGGCACTGATGACGAATTTGAGATGGTTCCCTATTACGAGACAGTGCTCGGGACATGTCAGAGTTTCTTACAAAGCAGTGGAGGTAGTCCAATCCCCGATGAAATGGAGCGAATCGCTCTGGTTGAAGGGCAGCCTATTTTTAATCTGAAAACGGCTGCTGTGGTAGAGCGACACGGTCGAAGGAGTTTATTCCCGACAACACTCGTTGGGAGTGGCTCTTACGCCAGCGTTCACAAGTATTATGATGAGCATTACCACCGGTTCTTCGCGATAAAACGGGCGAACAAAGACTTGACTAACGTGGAGTTTAAGCGGTTTCGGACCGAGTTCGAGATCATGAAGAAGCTAAATTCTCCGTATGTCATTGAGGTGTACGATTTTGACGAAGGGAACCGCCAGTACACCATGGAGTACGCGGATAAGACTCTGAAAGAATACATTGCGGCCAATAACAACAGTTTGAAATTCACTGATCGGGTCGCCTTAGTAAGGCAGTTTTTTCGCGCCTTTAAGTACATTCACAGCAAAGGTGTTCTTCATAGGGACATCGGCATAAGCAACGTCTTGCTTAAAATATATGACGGAGTGACGGTTATCAAGGTGTCTGACTTCGGGTTGGTGAAACTGCCGGAGAGTACTCTTACAAGGTCGGACACCGAGATGAAGGGCCATCTCAACGACCCTAAATTGTCTCTAGTCGGATTCAACCGGTACACAATGCAACATGAAACCTACGCATTGGTGCGATTGGTCTACTTCATCATGACAGGAAGGATGCAGATATCGGACTTCTCTCATCCAGCGTACCGCGCGTTTGTTTCGAAAGGACTGTCCGATAACCTGCAAGACCGGTACGCAGATGTAAAGGGGATGCAATCGGCTTTTGAGGCGGTGCTGCAAAGTATGTCTGCTGAACACTAACGCGGGTCCACAATCTAAACGAGCCGTGGCCAAGGACCCGACCAATGCTGACGCATCTAAGCACGCAAAGGTTGACGCGGCTGAGGATTATAGAGCAAGGGTCAGACGTTTTATGGGTCGTCCTTTACATTTCGATATCCCATCGATGAGCGACTCGATCCCACGGTGGCAGAAGTACACTACATCGGTCTACAAAAATCTTGAGGATTGTATTAGCTCGACGGGTTCCTGACCTGCAACTGAGCCGGGTTCGCGACCTGCGAGCGGAATTCGAGGACGCCAGAGGAGCGCAACACAAGTGATTGGCCGTGATGGAAGACAGCATGAATGCGGTACGGTCACGGATGGAACGCTGCGAGGTGCTGAAAGGGCGATCGGTAGCGTGCTGGTGGTGACGAGGTGACAACAAATCGGGAACGGCTGTCAGACATAGCACAGGCGCCGACTAAGAAGCCCATGGGCTTAGAAATCCGGACCACCTGGAACCAAATCTTTGTTAAACTTCAATGAGTGGTAAAAGTTGGGTGGGTGGAAATGTGATCAAGACAGACGGCTTTCGCATCGATGGGCCGGATGCTCGCAGGAATCAGCGTTGGTCCCGGAGAATTCGACAATGAAGATGCCGATGGAGCTGGAGCGTTTAAGTCCGAAAGCAGTCACACGCTCTTCTATTTGTCTTGACGCATCCCCATGGCGAGGTGATATTCATGCACTCATACGAAATGGACCCAACACCTGTTCCTGTTATGTCATGGGAGCAGTATGCGGGCATCGTTCAAGACCGTCTGAATGGGCTACTTTCGTCCCAGGAATGTGATGAACAACCGTTTCAGCGACTGGTCGAGCAGCACCCGTGTCTTTTACCTTGGATGTACGGAACCTTTGGAGGCGGGCATCATGGTCTAATCTACAATGCAGTCATATCTCAACCAAGGTTAACGGGTCTTGATGCACGTCAGCCCGACTTTTTAATGCTGACTAGAGATACGGGTAGTGTCTATGCAGTGCTAATTGAAATCGAATCGCCTTGTAAAAAATGGTTCACCAAGGCTGGCATCCCAAATGCCAAGTTTGTTCAGGCGATGAATCAATTGAGACAATGGAAAGCATGGTTTGCTCACGGAGAGAACACGGTTCGGTTTTTAAAAGAATATGAGGTACCAGATGAACTCATTAAGTACCGGGCATTCGAGCAGCGATACCTCCTCATATATGGTCGTCGCGCTGACGTGGAGAATTCAACTTATGCGGCAATTCGTCAACAGCATCAACAATTCGATGAGCGGTTCATGTCGTGGGATTCCTTGAGTCCGACCCCACAACTTAGCGACGCCCTGACTGCTCAAGTGGATAAATACGGCTACCACGCAGTCATGATTCAACCAACAATCAAACTCGGCCCTGGAATGGCGGCCGCTTATGCCCACATTAAGGACAAGCAAAAAGCTGTTGCCAACACGCGCGATATCGCGCCCGCTAGGGCTAAGTTTCTTTGTCGACGGTGGGCATATTGGGATGAGTGGGCTAATAGGGACAAGGAGGGATTCTTCGGGACCGATGAGGAATAGCCCTGAAGAGGAATTTGACGAGGCGTCCGGTGGCCATCGTGTCTGTGGATATAAAACGTCCTTCACCAGTCAAGAGAGATGGTGAACTCTTAGTTCGCCCGCCTCAGATGTTGGTGCTAATTCATTTTGGCATGGGTTGGTCAAAAATGGCTACCATCTTAGCCCCGGTCATCGGCTAAGGCGGTTGGCATGACTTCGCGGCAAAATGCCCACACGGCCCATCGCAGGCGGAGTGTGTGGGCGTGACGCGGTGACAATGAGATTAGCGAAGGGGCAGGTTCTCGGTGGAATATCCGGCATCCTAGAACTGCTGAAACCAGCGCTGGCGCGCCATGCGCTCCGACGGCCAAAACTGCCGGCGAACCTGGCGCGGGTCATGCCAGTGTCAGAACGCTTACCTTAAGGCAAGGGGAGGTGGCCTCCCCTCAGAAAACCGGCTGTTGGCGTGGGTGTCGTATACGGGCGACCTCAGGTTGCCCATCGGCACCGCGGGCTACGAAGACAACGAACCGCTTGGATCGGACGTGGACATCCTCCCCAGCCATAAATGGCGGGGCATCCACTATGGGGCCAATGTTTGCGACTTGGGCGCATTGAGCGCCTTCGTCACAGGTGTTACTGACCCCCATAGCTAAAGCTAGGGGTCCGCCGTAAGCAACACCATATGATCGACCAGACAATGTTTGACGGGAAGCACCGCTCCCTGAACGGATACAACGGGGTATGGGAGGTCATCAAACCCTTCGAATGGCTCAAGCTTTCGTATGATGGCCCCCACGACTTCGTCCCGGTTGGGCGGGGCGGGCGGCTCCAATGACAACCGCCATTGGTCGTGGCGGCGCAGGTCCTTTAAAGCGGTCTCCCGAAACGTTACACGACCGTCCACATCATTCGCCCTTGGCGAGCTCGTGGTGGAATATCTTTAGTACTTCGCTGGTCTCATATGAGGGCCCAGAATACTCCTGTGCGGCCTCAAGAGCCATGGCCATCTCGTCGGGTGCATATTACAATTGATGTTGACCACCCATTCCGGAAAGTGTTGACCACCCGTTCCATTAATGGCTGAACGGCCATTCCAATAATGACTGACCATCGAGGATCGTTCCGCAGGATCTCGGCCCGGTGGGCCGAAAGCCTCTCATGGGGGGTTCCCCCTATTAGAATCCTGTAATGAAGTGTCAGGGGCGTTTTTAGGATTTGAGGAAAGAATGGCCCCTCTGATAGGGTTGGAGTTGAGAGACAACAACCAAATTCAGGGGGCCCAGGTAAATGGCTAAGCACAGTGTAGAGCAGGGCGTCGTGGGAAATCAAGTACTGGGGGTGGGGGGCATCGACGTGGCGAAGGACTGGCATTGCGTGCAATGGCTGGACTAGAACGGGCGGCCCGTCGGTAAAACCTTTCGGTTCGCCAACACCCGTGCGGGATTTGAGGCAATGTGGGATCGGCGGCCATCCGACGCGGTGCGGATTGGTATGGAGTCCACGGGCCACTATTGGCTCGGGGTGGCCAGTTGACCGGTAAGTACACGGAACCTTCTCGTTGGTGGGGACAGTGCGCTAAGAAGTGCGCGGGTTACTCTCTGACAGCCGCGCGAGAATTCCTGTCCGTCCAGTTCTCTGACAATACATCGCATCGTTAAATTGGCATGGTATGAACAAAGGATGGAGGTGTCCGGATGGGTGAACCCATCAAGATTGTCCCCTATAATCTAGACTGGGAAGACACGTTTAGCCGCCTTCGAGATTTTGTGGCTCCCGTATTAGGCGACACAGCCCTGACCATTGAACACGTGGGTAGCACCGCTGTCCCAGGACTAGCGGCTAAACCGATCATTGACATGGATGTTGTTGTAGCATCCGTCGAGAAGGTACCAGTAGCGATGGAACGGTTGGAATCTCTCGGGTATCGGCATGAAGGTGATTTAGGCATTAACGGACGGGAAGCATTTAGAGCGCCCGAGGACCTGCCTGAGCATCACTTATATGTCTGTTCCGCCGACACCCCCGAGTTGAGAAAACACCGCATGTTCCGAGATTATCTGAGAAGTCATCCAGATGAGGCCAAGACATACGCGGAGTTGAAGATGGCACTGGCCGACCAGTTCGCGCACGACCGCGAGGCATACACCGAGAGTAAAAGTGCGTTCATCAATTCGCGGCTTAAGTGGGCGGGGTGGGACGAGTAAAGCTGCGCTGGAGAGAGGTGGCGATTGATGCTCGATAAGACTTTACCGTATTGTAATGTCATCATGAAACGTCGTGCGGGGTTGCCCATCACTATGCATGGGCTGCCGTCCGGGTTCTCCATCGCGGGGTTTGTTCCGGGGGACGAAGTCCAGTGGGCTAGCGTCGAGACCGCAGTGGGCGAATTCATGACGGACGGCGCGGCTCTCACCTACTTTCAAGCGACATATCTGCCCTATCGCGATGAGCTGACCCGGCGCTGTGTGTTCGTGCGTGGCCCCGATGGTGGCGCGGTGGGCACCATTACGAGTTGGTGGAACACGACGGAAGAGCGTCGGGATCCCTCAATCCATTGGTTGGCGGTCCGCCCTGACTCCCAGGGACTGGGTCTGGCCAAGGCATTGGTCTCCGAATGCCTCCAACGGTTGGTGTGGTTGGAGGGTCAGCGTGATATCTTTTTGCATACCCAAACATGGAGTCATCGGGCGATTGCGATCTACCTCAAGGCCGGGTTTGAATTTGCGAGGCAGGGATCGTTCGGCGGCTATCCCAATGATTACCTGCAAGCCATGCCGGTATTGAAAACCGTGTTGCCTTCCTTAGTGCACTAAAGGGGACGTTAGTGCAGTAAAAAGTGCAACATTCTGGGCTTTAGCGAGGTTCTTCCTATGATGCCAATATCGCAATGTGTTGGTATTCCCAGCGGCTTTTGGTCCCTTCCTTGAGGGTGACGTCACGTCCGTGACTCTTTGTCCATGGCCCGCGTACCGTCATCCGGGCGGACCGCGACAGCCAGCTCTTTTCGGGATGATTCCCGCACAGTCCATTCCCCTGGTAAGCGACCATCCCTGTCGGGACGGCCTGGTGTCTGGAATGGTTCCCTGTCTCCGGTTCGGCTATAATAAATTCCATCAGCACTTGAGGGGGGATTTTGATGGCATCGTCTACGACGCGAGACGTATTGTGGTCCGCGTTGCGAGACCTCCCCGACGATTTGGTGGAGGAGGTGGCGGATTTCGTGCAATTTCTCCGCTTGCGGCACCAGGTGCCGGACACAGCCGTGCTCTCGGAAGCGTCTCTGGCCGTGGCCTGGTTAACGCCCGAAGAGGATGAGGCATGGAAAAACTTGTAGTGGGCGATGTCGTCGTCGTACCATTTCCGTTCACGGATTTGGAACGCGCGAAACGTCGCCCGGCCTTGGTGTTGGCGGTGTTGGGGGACGGGGACTATATTTTCTGCCAGATCACGAGCCGTGCATGGCCCGACTCGGTTTCTTTGTGTCCGACGGACTTTACGGAGGGATCGTTACCGCACGACTCGT
>JAJZXX010000057.1 GCA_021806205.1 Bacillota bacterium
GACGGCCCACAGCAGGGTGCGCGTCTTCACGCCCGCCGAGTCGCGTTCTACGGGCTGCACCGGCTTGTGACCGGCTATGGCCACCACCAGGTCCCCTAGCCAGCGGTGCATCTGAATCTGATCGAGCCCGTGTTGGTGAAACGCCACCTTTAGCTCCTGGGGGGTGGGCGCATGATCGATCGAAATACCCAGCCATTGATATGCGCTCGTCTCCGGGCTCGTCAGCCGCGCGGTCACCTGCTTTAATCCAGTCCATGCCAGAGCCCCCCTAGTTGTCAGGGGCTGCACCACGTCCAGCACCAGCAAGCGACCGTAGGGTTTTAACACCCGCACCATTTCTGTGAGGGCGAGGGGCCAATGTTCCATGTTGCGCAGGGAGAATTGCGCTGAGACGGCATCAAACTGCCCATCAGCAAAGGGGAGATTTTCACCCTGTCCCATCACCCAGGCAATGGGCGCGGCCTGGTCGGGGACTATGCGCGCCCGCCCCACGTCCAGCATCGCCGCCGAGGGATCGAGGCCCACCACCTGGCCCTGGGATCCGGCCCGGACGGCCATGGCCAGGGTATTGGTCCCCGTCCCGCACCCCACATCCAGCACGGAATTGCCCGGTTCGATGCGCATGGCCTCGAGGGCAACATGATGCCAGGCCCGGATGCCTTCCGCCGAAATCAGGTTGCTCCAAAAGTCATACTGCCTCGCAATGCGGTTGAACAACTCTGGGGTTTCCAATCCTATCTCCCCCTGCCCGTGCGCCGACCACTCCCTAAGCAAAGAGATCGGTCGTATTCAACAAGCTGTCCTCATTTGTGCGTCATCGTAGCTGGAAGGTACTTGGCAAAATCCAGCACGTGGCCCCAGCTAGCATAATACCCTGTGTAGAGCCAGAGAATGGCCGCTAATCCTAAGATAACGGCCGTAAGAATCGTCAGCCTCCGCTTGTTGTGCCATTGAATAGCAGGCAGCACCAGCATGCCGCCTACGCCGGTCAGCAAAAATCCCATGAGCGCAGCAAACGGATTCGACCCCAAGTGTAGATCGTAAATGCGGATGCCCATTACCACGGCATAGATGCCACCGAAAAACCCGTAAATTGCCGGGATCAAGGGCTCCCATTCAAACGCCAGGGTCACTGCCGCCGCCAGAAATAGGACACTGAAGAAGAGCCCGGGTTCCCCATACGCTACGTTAAATCCACCGGGTAGTGGCCAGGTCAACACCATAGGCAGCGAAGTCACGATACCTAAAAGTCCGACGGCGAAAAATCCGGCACCCCAGCTTTTTCTCTGACCCTTCTCCGGTTTGACATAAAGGTAATGGGCCAGAAGCGCCAAGCCGGCTCCCATGTTGACGAGCATGACGGCAAGGTAGTCAATCATCATGATGATGATTCACGTCCTTCCCCTTCCGGGACCATCATCGGATTTCGGGGGGCATCGTAGACCGGCCAAACAGGTAGAATATGGAGTGCCGGGAGACCCTGAAATCGACGCACATTTTCGACAAAAGGCGCAGAACTTCTCGTCATTGGGCCTCGCGGACGGAGTCTGAATGGTATCATGAGAGTTTTGCAATCCATAAAGTTCCATTATTCAATAATGGAACAGGGCATCGCCAACTTCTACCGATCATCGCAACGAAATGGGAGCAGGGGCGATGACCACACATCATGCCAAGGGGTTGCACCGCTCCGTGAAAAGCTGCCGACATTGGTGGTCAACCTTGACTGTTTCTGATCCCCCGCCGAAAAAAGTCTTTGACAACACGTACGGGGCTGCCGGACTCACCGCAGGGGTCCCAATGATCAGGGGGAAGTGGTATCAACAGATGCCTAAAACTGTAGACAACGACAGATAACCGTCGTGTGTTTGCCTGATTCTCCTTCAAAAGAGGGGAACGACTGGGGTGGGCAGTACTCTCGCCATGATGGCGGGCATCAAGCCAGACGGTCAGCACCGTCCTATATCACCCGCCAGGCCAATGAAGACTCAGCCCTACGGTAAGGGGGCGCACCGTCAACGCGGTGACGGGCCCGCGCCGGTAAGTCCTCCCTCGGAACAATTCTTGGACAAATAATGTTAACGCCGTCGGCTAACCCTGTTCACAAGCTGCCCGATGATGTAGATACAAAACGAGTAAGACACCAAGAATCGCATAGAGGATGACAACCACAACCGCGACCCGTGTCGGATGGTTGTTGGCCTGAATCCATAGTGGTGTGTACAAAGGTCCAACCTGGTAACTCCCGTTGTGTACTCCATAGCGACTAAAAAGAATCGCCCACGTTTCAAAAACTTTGGCCACGATAAATCCTAAGATAGCCCCACCGAGTGCACCCCACAACACATCGCCCGTTTTTGCCATTGTCTCTCCCCCGTGGCTATTGGCCACCGAAAACATCCATGCCGCTCAGTTGACCCCACCGTCCCCGACGACTCGAATCGCACACCTGCAATTTTACCAGAAGATTGCGCGACGTCGCGCTCTTTACGCCGCACCTAGCTCGCGGCTTCGAATGCCCGCCTCGTGAAAAACCTATAACAATAACGCCAGTAGACTGGCACAGCAATAGCGGTAAGGAATGGCGGTAAGGAATGCATGGGGTGAGCGGTAGATGACTACATAACAAGGTGTCTCACAAAGCACCTCCCAGTTGTTGCCATGCGTCCCGTTCCTCTTTAAGACGCGTCGCGTGCTCGACGGCCTCCAATGCTCGCTCCCGTGCGGCTTCCCGTCTACGCGCCTCAACTTGCAATTTCTCATGGTTCCGCCACGCACCCGCCAATTGATAGTGCTCCGCGGTAAAGTGGCTCGAATCAACGTAGTGTCCCTCGCGTTATGCTGCATTCTCAGTTATGCCGTGCAGAACGGTATCGGGCCGAGCCAGGACCGCAGGTCTTTTGATGGAATACCCCTCGGCATAACTATCGCAGTGGTCCCGTGTGTGTATGCCCATGCGGGGCATACCAAGCCATCCGACAACCGGTGATTTTGTCCAAACGGTCCCCGAAACACCCTAACCGGGATGTTATCGACTGCGTGATGCACTACGGTAGCGTGCTGAAGTCACTCCAGTTATGCCGAGCGCCTGCGGACGCAACTGGGCGCGTGGCGCGGTTGGCGTGGACAACTCGGCATAGCTGGGAATACGGCATGACATCATAAATACTCTATTCGTCATACACGGCGACATCTTTGCGGACTATTCTGGCCTACTCGCTAAGTTCTTGTCTTAATCCTTCAATGCCATAAATTTACATGCGGAACCTGGGGTTATTCCAGGGACGAACCGATTGTGCATACCGGCACGGACGTCTGATTCCGAACCGCACTAGAGTGTTCTTGCCTCATCCTGTTCAGTCTCGCAAACTGCTCTCTACTACGGGGTTTTAACAGTCCACAGGCGTAGATTCCGACGTAGCCGCCGTACCCATAGGCCTTCTCGTTAAGTGAAAACGACCGATTTCTTCGCTTGCTTGAGATTGAGTGACGCATTGAGGTCTATAGGGGTCCCAGAAATCAGGACATTCTGGGAGGCCATCAAGTGTTGGACTCGATCCGCTACGCCCAAACAAAAAGCCATACGGCGACCTTCAAGGCTCAAGTGACTTTAGAGATGCTCGAGGAAGAAAAAACGGGGGCGCAAATCACGTCCGAACACAGCATCCATCTGGGACCACGTTAATGCGACGACAGGACGGGCGCGTAAGAATCTGTGCCACGCGTAACATGCCGAACATTTTGCTATATAATTTAGACCAATGAGTCGAAGCGTATGGATTCCCGGTTAAGAGGTCGATTGCTTTATCTGTCCGCTGGTTGGCGGCCAGCGCTGGGACTTTAATCATTGCGGCTAATCTTTACCTCTGGATTGTGTCTGGGGTTGGAGGACAAGTTGGACCGCCACTTTGCAGGGTTTCTTGTGCCAAGATCGGCCGTACGTGCTGAGCGCGCGATTAGGACCATTGGTATGGACTCCATTGGTGGCTGCTCTTGCTGTCGTATTCTTAGGACCTTTGCTTTATTATTGCCGGGAGCGTCTTTCCTGATCGGCTTCGGCGGGCTGTTATGGTATTTTTAGTGGCATCATTTGGCATCGACTGGCCCTTGTTGCCCGTGGCCACCATGAGCACCCTGACAGTTTGCTTCCCATCAGCGGCTGGTCGGACCAATCCTATTTCATCAATCCCAGCGGAATGAATTCTTTAGCCTCCAGCGGATTACTATCGCGGTCAGCATCTGCTGATTAATCCGGTTAAACACCTGGGCCCCGCAGTCTAGCGCGAGGCCCAGAACCTTCCGATGGCACTCCTGCAAACCTAGAGACTATTTCATCCGACTGTATAGATGACCAACTCTCGTAACTACGAGATCGACTAGTGTCACCCACCACGGCGTGGCCCAGGTGCCGCGCCAGGAGGATTCAGTTGTGGGACAAGGGGCTGCGGCGCTGGACTTCGGGTACGGGGCAACGCTAACCCTTGTGCGGCATAGGATGCCACCGCAGGCCCTTCGTCAAGGCGTGGTTGCGACATCTGCGAACGGCCCGGGCGGGCCAAGAAACTCCAAGTGGGGTTTGTAGGATAGCGGCTAGCCGCCCACAAAAAAATCCCCCACGCGACGTGCTCCCACACTGAAGATTGTCGCGCGTCTTCCACGGGGATACGCACTGCCACATGATCCCGGCCGTGCGACAATAGCGTCCTGGCAATCGGTATCCCACTGCTCCGCGATACAATCCGGGCCGCTTCATAGACCTCAGGCCGGGCTAGCCATGACACAGCAATTTGTCGACGGGGTGACGGCAAAACGGAGATAGCGAGAGGACCCGTTCGATCACCATCTATTCCCCATCGTCGCAAGTTCATGGCCAGCTGCATGGCCGCATCGGACGATGTCTCGCCAATAAATCGTATTCCAAATAGTTCCATATAACCCACCCACGATACCCTATGCAGAAATTCGACGAATGGTTACGTATTTGGGCCAATAAATAATTCCGAAATCGCGACGCCGGATCCGCGTGAATACACGCCTACCCCAATTTGCGTTTCGTACGGGTTAAGAATATTGGCCCGATGTGGGGGGGATGCCATTAACAGGCCAAACGCCTGGCGGACCGAACTTGCTTGCGCAATATTCTCCGCTCCCAGTCCTTGTGCATGGATACCGGCTGATTGCTCCATTTGCGCTGGCCATCCGTATAATGGCAAGTCGCTGGTGAACGGTCCCGCAGTCAGTGCCTTCGCGCGTTCCTGTGCCAATGTCATAAGTTTCGCATTCACCGTGTAAGGCGAAAGCCCTGCCTTGACCCGAGCCTGGTTAATCATGGCAATCATGGTCTTGGCGCCACGAGCGACATTGGACTGGTGCGCCGTCGACGCCACAGAGCTTGTAGAAGAAGCACGGGTACTGTGGCCAGCCACTTTGGTCAACATCAAAGCCGAGTCATAGGTCGTTATCATGGTCTGATACGCCTGGTACACTGTCGCAACTCCTAAAGGCGCGGGCACAACAGCAGACACAATCAGAGCCGGCGTGGCGTGGTAGGTAATGGCAGGCGTGGACGCACCGGCCATCGAGGTCATCGAGGTCGGCAATCCAGCTGCCAATAGCAACGCCGCAAAATAATTCATCCAATTTCCCCCTCTAGCGGTAAATGGCAATGCATACTCCATACGTTAGAGGTTAGATTCCCAACCTTCAAACCGTATCGCATTGCGCCACCGTTGGCCTCGGTGAAGGACCGTCGCCAGAAAGAGATTTTGGCAATAATGGTAATGTTTCGATGAGCATGCCACGATTTGGTAGTGTTAGTACCCCTGGGCCAACTTTTAGTAGGGTTCGCACATTATCCCATTCGCGCCATATTGTACTGTTGGATATTCGAGCATACCAGCAAAATCAGAAGGGATGGATTGACTATGGCGACTGTAACTCCAGGGCCTTGCCCCTCTACGGGCTGTCCCGCGCCAACCGAAATCGATTGTATCGTCGTCGATAAGGTATACGATTCATGCACCCAGACCATCACCACCACCCAGACGTTTTTAGCGCCCGTGGCTGGGTGCACCGTCTCATCATGCGCCATCAACCTGGCAACCTCGACATGCACCGTCGGAGCCATCACCCCGAGTGGCACAACCAACTATAACAACATCACGTTTGTCATCGCGGCTAACTACACCGTGACATGCTCCTCGGGCGTGACTCTTCCAGAAACCGTCGATACTACCGTAACCGTGACCCTCTACAACCCCACCGGCACCACGCCGTCGTGTACCATCTTGTCCGGTGCCTGTACTTGTGTGAACTTGCCCAACGGTAACATCAGTTGTACAGTCACTCTCTGCTTATTGCTTCAAACGACGGCAACCGTCCAGTTGCTAATTCCCACTTATGGATTTTGCGCGCCTCCGGTGTGTGGAGTGGGCCCAACGGTACCCTGCCCACCCAGCCCATTGTTCCCTCCTCAAGCAAGTTGAGGTCAACCATCGGACCAACGCGATACGATTAATTTGGCAGTCCACCTTATCACTCGAGATGATGTGCATAGTAACCGCCGAGGTGCGAGAGTATAATCCCGCACCTCGGACCGGCGAAAGAGTTAGAACAGTTTTCTAAAATTCTACCTAAGATTATCCATCATTGTATAATTGAGGTATGGATTGAAAACTTGTCGGCATTCGTGAAGCGGCTGAATTTTTAGGGGTGACCCCATCGACGTTACGTCGATGGGAACATCAAGGAGAGTTGTGGCCCGATGAACGGACCACCGGGTGGCCATCGGCGTGACCCGAACCGTCACATCGCCGCAACAACCCCCGCAAAACCGTCACCGATGCCTGCGTATCGAGCCACGATCAGAAAGACCCTCGGGAGCGACAAAAGCAAGTGCCAGACCTCTATTGTGCCCGTCAAGGGTGGACCTTTGAGGTCGTGGCAGATCGCGAATCCGGGATGAATGATCACAAAAAGGGCCTCAAGCGCCTCTTAAATGCTATGCTAGCCGACCGCATTGGTCGTTTCCCTGGCACAGCGATCGACTCTTGCGATTGGGTGCGGAACGGGTTTTCGCTATTTGCAAGGTCTAACAGGTCGAAGTCGTCATTCTGAACCCTGGTGCAGACACACTATTTTGAGGAAGAGTTAGCGCAATATGTCCTCGAAATCATCACCGGGTTTTCGGCCCGAGTGGATGGCAGTCGCGCGCGAAAGAATCAAAAATTGTTGGACGGCGTGAAGCATGCCGTCGAGGAGGAGATGTCGTCATGATTCTCGCCCACAAGGTGGCCCTCGATCCCAACGATGTGCAGGAGACGGACTTCCGCAAGGCGGCAGGGGCGGCGCGGTTCGCGTACAGTTGGGCCTTGGATCCATGGCAACAGCACCCATACGCAGTCTGGAAGCGACCGGCAGGTCGCTTCTCTTGCTAGTGAAAGCCTATCCCCTGCTAGTTTCCTCGTTCAAGTGGGGTAGCCAATAGTGGCAGGGTGTCCGAAGTAATTCGGAATCTGGTAGGCCTGAGGCAAATCTCGGGGCTGTAATAGAAATGAACCAATGGTGACCTTCAGTGAGTGGCGAGCCCTCGCAGAAAACCGCAAGGGCTCCCGCATCGCCACCCAGCCGATTTTCGGCAGTTTCACACGGCTGTCGGCGATCTGAAATTTATCGTTCGCCACCTAGAAATTCTTACGAGTTTCCCCTTTTTTCTTCCACACAGGCCGCTCATTTTGCCCCGTAAAGAAGCGATGCCAGGCATTCGCTAAATCCGCAAACGGCTGCGCACGGGCATCCCGAGGGATCTCATGGAGCCAGGAAAATGCCTGGTAGTTGATGGCTGACATTAAATTGCTTCTTTAACGTTTGGGCATTGGGCTTGAGCCCGGCGTCGTATTGCCGGTTTCACTCGGTCAATGCCCAATTCCAGACAAATCGCGCAGCACCCAGGGGATGCTTAAAGACCGGATCTGATCCGGCGTGGGGTTGAGGCCGATTTTATGCGCTAAGGCTCCGCGCGAAAATAACATTTACGACTGGTGCTGCGGCCGGATGATGTAATTCCACTCTCCGTGAAAGGTTTCACGGGTGAGATTGAGGGCATCTAAGGTCTCGGCATCTACCTTGTGTCCTTTCTCATAGGTACGCTCATCCAGTACGGCCTGGACGGGTCCGCCCCGGTGGGTGCTCGTATGGCCGATGCATTGGACGACGGTTTCAAACGTCTCAAGAGGCCTTCCACGCCAGTTGAGACTAATCGCACTAAATAACTCGTGCTCAATCGCATTCCACTTACTCGTTCCCGGGGGGAAATGACTGACGTGAATCTCCAGTCCTGTCGCGTTGGCGAACGTTTGGAGTTCGGCTTTGAATAGCTTCACCCGGTGGCCATTGCTTCCACCGCCGTCGGCGGTGAGATATAGG
>JAJZXX010000042.1 GCA_021806205.1 Bacillota bacterium
AATCTCTCGAAACCGGTAGTTTATGCCAGTCCGCAGCAAGCATGACCTCCCATTGAGCGGCCGGTGATTTCCGATCGCTGTCACTGGCACCCCACGCAAAATAAATTTTTGGACAAGCTCCTAGGGATAATTCGGGAAGAACTCGTACCGCCTGGATATGCTCATCCTTGCGAGATGGTCTAATACCTATGCCCTGCATGGTGCTGCCTTGAGGTCGGTCTTCACAACGCATGGGATGACTCCAGCGCGTCGGCGGTTGGCTCGGGTGTGCGGATCAGGAAGCTGAAACTAACAACCAGAGCTAGGACGCCGATGCCCCCAAACAGCAAGGGCATGCCCCAACTAGCGAGGATCAATTCTGTTCCGGCCATACCGAGCGGCGTGATCAAGTTCACAAAACCCGAGAACGAGGACCAAACGCGCCCACGATATCTCTCCGGTATGGCACGCATCATGACCCCAGTAACCGTGGACTCGATAATACCCATCGTGATGCCGATGGTACCGGCCACTATATAGGGCCATGGCATAACGACGGCTTGTCCGAATCCGGCCGTGAGTGCACCGAGTACGGCCATACTCATACCCAGCACGGCCGCCGCCGACCGGCGCTGCGTCCACGGCGTGGAGAGCGCGCCGCCCACATATCCCAGCAGAAAAACCGCATTGAGCCATCCGAGCGCGGAGGCGTTCCCATGGAGCGGTCCGTGCACCCATTGGGGCAGAACCATTTCTAAGGGAACAAGCACCAGATTCAACAGCCCTGCCACGACGAGCAGTCGACGCATCCACAAGGACCGCCACAATACGGCGTAACCAATCCGCCATGATTCAAAAAAGGACTCACGAGCCCCCGAATCCGTGCCGATCGGCTCCGCAGGCTTTACAAATAGCAGGGTGACGACGGAGACAATAAAGGTCCCGGCGTCCAGCGCAAACAGTAATGGAGGACCCATCCACATCATGAGCACACCGCCAAGCGCCACGCCGATCAAACTCGCCCCACCCGTGAGGGCCTTAGAAATACCCGAGGCATCATTGAGTTGATCCGACGGAACCAACTGGGGCATGAGACTGCTGGCAGCCGGGTTGAAGAACGTTCCCAAGGTCCGCAGCACAAACACCAGGATAAAAAGGATAACGACTGGGGGCCGGGCAACGCTCAGCGTGAATGCGGCCAAGAGCCCTGCCACTCCAAACCGTGCCCAATCCGACACTATCATCACTGTGCGTTTATTCCAACGGTCGATCCAGACGCCCCAGAAGAGACTACCGACAACGGGCACCGTTTGGGCCAACCCGATCAGCAGGACATCCACATGAGAGTGGGTCAGTTTGAGCACGTACCAGTAGATGGCCAGCACATAGAAATTGTCCCCGATAGTCGAGATGAATTGGCCGCCAACTAGCCAAGTAAACGACCGATGTTTCAGTGTGGACATTGCCTCGGACTCCTCACCTGTTGGAGTATATCTTACCCGGCTAACCCTGCATGCCGCGGGGATCCTCCATTCGGCGTACGAGATGCTCTGATTCGTACAGCCTCAGAACCCTTTCGACATCGTGCGTCAAGGTTTCTTCCAGAACTTCCGGAAAGAGGTGACGGAAGTGCGCCACCAGGTCGCCGAGCGTAGGATGATCATCCAGGGACCGCCATAGCACTTCCGCAGTTTCGTTGCATTGGTATGCCTTTCCGGTCGACAGATGGAATAACAACATGCCAGCCTTTGTGCTCTGAGAACGGACACGAGAATTTCGGAAGTACAAATCGGACATAGGAAAGAGCCTCCTTGGAAAAAATCATTAACGATCTTCCGGCTTTGCTTTATCCTCTTGATTCAACTCCGCCATAAATTCGATGAATTGCATCGGAATCGGAATTCCAATACCTTCTTCATAGGCGCCTCGCCCCACAGAATACATCGTGCGCGGCTTACTCCACACCTGATAACCGAAACTCCGGATAGACTCGACATTTCTTTGTACTATCGGATTTGTCCACATGGTGGACTCCATGTTTGGGAATACGGCCACTGCGATCCGAACTGCCAGGAGCGTGGTGGTTGCCAAGTTGTCTCCGATTCCCGCTGCGATCTTCGCAAGCATGTTTGCGGTCGCTGGTATCACGGCCACGGCAGACGCCCAACCCGCCAACTCGATATGGGCCACGCGCAATTCGCCCGCATTGTCCTCTGCGTAAACCGGGCAGAAGGCAGCCACCGTCGAGGGCGGAACAATTCTGGTGGCTGCCGTCATCACGCATCGAACGTCCCACCCCTCTTGTTTCGCTGCTGCTACATAACTGCTGAGATGAAGTACCCCGATCGACCCGCTCGCAATTAATAATAGTTTCGTCACTGTCACCTCCTGGCCTTTCAAGCCCATATGGTCTCGTTATCAGTCGCAACAAGAATGTTTGCCACGGTCTAGCCTAGTCCGTTTAGGAACATAAATTCGATAAGCCTTGTTGTGCTGGCCGGGGCTAACCCTTGCGTCTTTTTGTCATAGAATACGCACTGCCACAGACCACAGGCCCGGAACTCGACGACCAGGCCCACCCCCAGTTGGCGGAGATCTTCTTGTTCTTTCTAGACTCATACCTCAAGACTCCTTCCATGGGCTTTAGGGGCATTAGGCGGGTTGAAATGGGTTTCTGAGAATATGGGTGCAGTTTGACGTTTACGCACTAGTGGCTGTACTAGACGCTGTCTTCTGCGTCAATGTTACGGTGTTCCCCGATGAGGGATTAGCCACTCTAAAGTCGCTCGTGATGGCACTCACACCATTTAACAGTTGCAATCTTGCCCGCAACCGTGCTCGCATCCCCAGCAGTGACATTTACTGAAGCCGTTCCAACCGTGCTACTACCAGTCTTTACGGCCACCGTAAGGGAACCGGTCGCGGTGGCGCCGGGGTTAACCGTCACGGTGTACACGCTCGGTGTTGCACTAGTAGCCGCGGTACCGCCATTAAACGTCGCACTACCAACCTTAAGGTTAATGGAATCATTCGAACTCAAAGCAGCTGAATTCAAACCTGTCGAGTCACTAAGGGTAATGGTAGTCCCCGATGACGTAGACCCCGACATGTTGGTGACGCCTTGGATATCCGCAAGCAACGTCGATTCTGAGTCAAACTCGCTATACTAATGCATAGTAAGTTTCGCGGGATTGTTCATCCACAAAGGATCTTATATGAATGAGCCTTAATTTCTTCCGGTTCTAAGCGGGCAGGCGACCCAAACGGGATTGAATTTCATCGGATAAGGTCGCGAGGTAGGATAAAAAGCGAGCAATCGCCTCCCGGATAGCATCTAAATTGGGAAAATACGTGTTGAGGATGCCATTTTCCCGGAGCCCTTTCCACAGCCGTTCCGTGTTGTTCAGGTTAGCGGTAGAACCAGATGGTCCAAGAAGTAAGGTTGTAAGACCTGGGCATGATGGACCGTGGCATTGTCCAATACCAGGTGCATGGTCTTGTCGGAAAAGGTGGTCCGCAGAGTGTCCCAAAAGTCCTGGCAAGGCTCGGCGGTGGCACGGTCCGCTCCGCTGATCACGATTTGGCCCGCCCTAAAACCCATCTCCTCAGTCCCGACGACCCGGACATTGGGCGCCTCCTGTCATGGAACCTCGTGACGGGTTCCCACGTATCGGGCGGGGCTGCTTGCGTCCCTCTGTGGAAATATATTCCTGTCAATGGGTAAAGATTAGCTCCTTTGTTAAGTATACCACCTCTCGATTGACCTATCGCTCACTTTGTCCTCGCGCCATCCACTCTTCCACGGCTTTGCGGATATAGGCCATGCGAGGCTACCCATGCAGTTCCTCTTTATCTCCAAGGAAGGACCTATTGACTCCCATCGCGCACGTTTGCTACCTAGTGTGTAGGTGCCGTGGCGGATCAAGGTGGCACACGCCGATGTCGAAGTTCCCCCAGGGTGAGCGCAAGCCTGTCGGGGCAAACCGCTTATCGACCGGCGAACTAGCTCCCGAGAACGCCCTGCCCACCAAGGTGCGGAGCATACGGCATTTACCCAAACTCTTGTTGTACAAGTTCCCGCAAGCCGTCAGGGGTTGTCACGAACCGACTCCACAGGTCCTCGAATGGTATGTCCGTATCTGCGAGCTGTTTCAACTCATCCACATCACAAATGGTCACTCCGTGCGATCCGCCTCAATAATTACGCCAAACGGTATCAAATTCATTTTGACAGGAACTGCGAACGCGAAGATGACGGTATATCCAGGCAGGACTTCCCGATAGCGATTCTCGCGTTCCACTAACAATTGAATTTTCTTCGCCGATTTTTCCGGGTCAACCTCGGTCGTTGCACTAACCAGGAGCGCCTTTTGTGGTAAATCGTTGGACCACAGAGCAACCAGATCGACCCCCGGAGTCGCCGTCCCACCGTAATACACGCACGCCACCGAAAATACGAACTGAGTGGCCCACATCCAGGTGCGTGGCATGTGTTTGAGGCCTTTTTTATCGACTTGCGTCATCCATTGTTTCCATTGCTTACGGCCATCACCATCACGGTCTTCAGTGTTTTGAAACAACAACAAATCCACTCAGCGGGATTCACTCACCATTTGATCCGTTCGCGACTCGACCGCCAGCACGTCGACACGAAATGTTTGTATCTCTGAAGGGATGTTTTGACCAACTCGATTTGTCATCGGTTTGACTAATGATCGTGGTGATAGCACCCCCGGATTCGGGGGTTTTTTAGTACCATTAGGGCCAGGCAAGTCCTAACAAAAAATGGCCGAGGGTTCAAAGCCCTTTTTTCATCGTGTCAGAAATTCCTTTCCGCTCAGCCAATGTGATGCCTTCATTTTATGGTCTGTTCTACTCGGTGTCACGAAATTGTTCGTGGTCCAGCAATAATGATAACTCTGAACTCGCGTCACCAAGAAGTCTATGTTGACGAATCCTGTCGCACGGTGGGCGGGAATCCTGTACCACTTCCCCGCTACACTGAAAGAAAAACGACGGGTGACAGTAGTGGGAGACTATCTCCACGACAAAGAACAACCTGGCCACCAGGTTTATGCGTGGTTGACGAGCATGTGTTTGCAACAGAATTTCAATAATGGGCCCGGGATCGCACAGCCGCCCAAGGTTCGACATCGACCAGAGCCTTCTTTTGGTGCCGATTTTCGGTGCAAACGCTTATCTTATACGGCAATTTCTACGGGGGTTACGCCGCCCGCGGACCACACCCTCCGTGCGTAACCTTCTGATTTTATACGGCGTTTTCTCGGTGTGAGAGGCCTCATGGTGTGGGCGCGTCGGTTCGGTGGGGAGAAACACTCCGCGAAAGGTGGGGAGACCATCGCAACGGATTTGGGCGCCTGGCGTTTTCCCAATCTAATCCGAGAGAGAATCCCGTACGGCACGCTGACTGTCTACAGTATCCATCTATTGGAGGAAAATACAATGCTTCGCTGCGACGTACGCCATAATCCTGCTAACCGGGGCACCGGGTCTACGACGTTTCGGGCGTTAACACTCATCGCATTGTTGACAACGGTGGGACTCACTCTCGCCGCATGTGGCCCATTCACCACAGCGACTCCGCCATCCCACCCCGCGGTGCTTCCACACCTCACGGCGGCTCGTTCGTCCAGAACTTGGGCGGATGCCGCCG
The DNA here is from genome assembly GCA_021806205.1 of Bacillota bacterium. GTDB lineage: Bacteria > Bacillota > Sulfobacillia > Sulfobacillales > Sulfobacillaceae > Sulfobacillus_B. Next base: position 5,654 of record JAJZXX010000042.1, read on the forward strand.
CCCCCACCTTAACCGTCCATGATCACATGCCGAACATTCTCGTGCAAGATGGGCATCACGTGAATCTGTATCACCGTAAAGGTCGTACCTGGTCCGTCCAACCCGTGATGCGCCTGCCACGCGGTCAGAACGTGTGGGCCGATGGCATCTGGTATGGGCCTTCAGGTCCCCTGGTGGCGTTAGCCCTAGGCGGGTCTGGGACACACGTACAGGTTTTGCTATATCGACGCGCGAGGCGATCATCGGCCAATTCGTGGCACCGTCTGTGGGTCACGACGATCCCTGCGATGGCTGCCGGGGGCCCGTTAGACATAACCGGCCATGGGTCCACCGTGTGGCTGCTGTCTCAAGGCACGCCATCGCTCGGTCAAATGCCGAAACTGTTATGGATGAGTCGCAATGGCGGGGTGAACTGGCAACGCGTTGCCAGCGGCAATTTAGCGGGGATTGCGGCCCCTATGCGGTTGCCCGAGGGATATCCGACGGGGATCGTCGCAATTGGTCTCCATTCGCTGATTCTCACGAATAGCCCGCGGGGCGGTGGCAGCACTGTTGCTGTGCAATACATCAGCCACCCTTTGGCTAGACAATCGGTTCCTTTAACTGTGCCTAGCGGCGATCGTCCCATCGTCGAGGCGTTTCCTCCCTATCAGGGCCTTAAGGGTTGGATAATGCCGGTGGTCGGAGAGCCCGCGCATCAGTCGTCCGCGGTTGTCATGGCAGCGAGTCTCTCCGGGACCCAATGGGTAGCCGGGTATCGGGGCACCGTATCGGCAGGACCCACAGCCATCTCGGGGCCTACGGCGACGGCCTTGGTGGATCGTCGCATTGATGTGGTCCGCAGAAGTGGACCTCTACGCCGTCTTAAGATCCTGACTACATGGCCTCAACCGTTGGTCGCTACGACCATGGGAGATCATGTTATCGTGTTAGGCCAGCATTTCACCCTGTGGATGAGTACCTCGAACGGACATTGGCAGCCGTGGCGTCGTGGTTGATGCGTGAAAGGGATGTGGAGCCGACTAGACCTAAACCAGGATCGGTGAGAACAGGCGCCGCCACAAAGGTGGGGGATGCGGACAGGCTGTTATCACTAGGCTCCCAGGGCGTTTCGTGATGATGGCCCCGCACTGGACCAGAGTGTTTGGCTAATTCTAGTTGTCATGAGATTTGAAGAAGCAGAAGTAGAGGTCAACAGGGTGTTGAGTTTCGCTTGAGGGCGACTGCCGGTATTGGTCAGAAAGTGGTTCGCCAGGCACTAGCTGTCTCCCAAGCGGCGGGTTCTCGTGAGGCAGGACGGCGAGGAGGATGAAGCATGGCGAAAGCTCTGAAGTTACGAGGATTATTTTCCAGATCCTGCGGTGCCAATGGACCCCAAAACAGACGCACTGATTGGTTCGGAATTTCGCGAATTAATTCGAGACATCGGCACCACGGATGGCGCCGGGGGCGTTGTCGTGAATGGACACGCCGGCGAGGTGGGCAATCTCACCCATGAAGAACGGCGAACTGTCATTCAATGGAGCCGTGAGACCATCGATCACGCGAAGATCCATGTCTTATTAGTGTCCGGGTTAGAGGTGTATACCACGCGAGAGGCCATCAGGCAAGCAAAACAGGCCAGGGATGTAGGCGTAGGCGCGCTCTTGGTATTGCCTACCCTTTGATCAACCGAATCGGCGCATCACAGTCATGGACGAACAGGCAGCGCTTGGTTACTTTCCCACCTTAAATGATGTGGGGATTCCTTTGATCGTGTTTGAGTACCACCCCTGGAGTGACTGCCACTATTCGACGCAGACGGGGCTTGAACTCGCGGAGATTTCCGATGTGGTGGCCGTGACGGATGGTTCGGGTAATGTTACGGCATATTCGCAACACTGAGCGGCATTGCGAGACAAAGTATCCGTCTTGGCGGCCAATGAAGCGCCCGATCTTATCGGCATGTTAGCCATCGGCGCGCATGGGGCCTTGATTGGTATAAGCCAAGTTGCCCCGTTGCTTTGGTCGGGATTTCTTGCGGAGTCCCTAGCGGGGGATTTTAATGTAGCGCCGCGAATGTTTCAAGACCAACTACTCCCAATTATCAGCCACATCTTCGAAGACATGCAGCCGACCAGCCCCGTGGGGGTTGCCACCCTAACCAAAGAGACCCTACGCCAACTCGGCGTCTTCAGAAGTTCGCATGTCCGACGTCCTGACTTGGACATCACCCCCCGAAACAATAAAACAGGTTCAGGGCGGCCTCATCAAAGCAAGCCTTATTGATTATTAAGCGAGAGTCTATCGCAAAATAACCGGGAGTCCTGTCAATGGTAACGGTGGCAAGTGGTCCACAGACTGTGGGGATATGAATGAAACCCCTCGAGCACTGGGCTAGGAGTTTCGGGGTGTTTGGTGTCGCTGACTCCAGGGGCACTAGGTCGCTGTGGTCGACGAATCGACCGGTCGTTGTGTCGAAGCGCAGGGTGACCCTCCCCACGAGGCCGTTCCGCTGCTTCGCGATAATGACATCAGTGACATCTTCCGCGTCCCCCATCCGGTCATCGCCATGGTAATAACCGTCACGACACAGCCACACAATCATGTCGGCATCCTGCTCAATGGTGCCGGGCTTGCGCTATACTACTCGCGGACAAGTTTTGATGGTTTGCTTTCGCAATGTGTAGGATTTTAGTGAAAAATGCTGGACAAGAATTTCCTGCTCAATTAGGCTGG
>JAJZXX010000149.1 GCA_021806205.1 Bacillota bacterium
CCACCTTAGGGCGAGAGGTTAGTACGGCGCCTTGAATTTTTGTAGTCACCTCAGCGGGACCCTGGGCGTTCTCTGCGATGTGTAGCAATTGATTTACGTCGACATGCTCTTGCAATAGACGGTCTGCTGCCTCCATCTTGCTCCAACTTTGATCTTGGCTCTCGTGTGCTGTAATCAGCCCCAAGTGGCGCTCCGGCAACAAAATCTCTGCCCTATCAGGCAGATATCCGACGCATAGCACGCCCGTTTCCTCTTCAATCGCCGACTTAACCATTTCGGCATGGCGCGCACTTCCCGCCCGATTCATCAATACAGCCCGAATGTCGGCTTTGCCCACCAGCATCTGAAATCCCTTCACGATCGCGGAAGCCGACCGGGCCATCGCGCGAATATCCAGCACGAAGAGAATGGGGCAGTTTAATATCTCAGCCACGTGCGCCGACGAACCCCAGTTGCTGTCCGGCGAAGCGCCGTCTAACAACCCCATGACGCCTTCAATCAGGGTCAAGTCGGCATCGCGGCTATGCCGAAGATACGTCTGTCGAACATCCGCCTCGTTGCCCATCCACACATCCAGATTGTATGACAATCGGCCCGTAATGAGATGATGGAAGGCTGGATCAATGTAGTCCGGCCCCACTTAAACCCCTGCACCTTTTTGCCCTGGGAAGTCAAAAGTGCCATCAACGCCAAAGTGACGGTTGTTTTTCCACTACCGCTCGATGGAGCACCAATCAATAAATACCCACCAGCCACGTCAGCATGCCACCTCCCGAAAGCAACCCGGAACCATTTAATTATTGCGATGAGCGCCCCAAACGTTCAAACCACGCGATAGAATTCTGGATGGCGATTCGGTGGGATACTATCCTTTTTCCTCTCTAATCATGGTACCACAGTCCCGGTTCGCACTATCAAACATCGCCGCGCTTCAGGATAGAGGGCATCGTGGAGTGTTTTTCATGGTGCAGTCCATTCGCGCGAACACCGTTAAGTGCCGTTCAAAAAGTCTTAGGTCTAGGGCGACGTGCGATGCCCGTTCAACTCTCTTTTCGCGTGGATTGGCGCGTAGTTCCGCCTTTCGAATGGACTTCGGTGGATAATATTCGCGGTTCGACGAAAGGGACTGCCTGACTTGACTCGTGCAAGGCTTCCGGGCTAAAGACAAAAAGAGGCCACTTCCCTTTAAGCCGTCCATTGATCCCTTGATCAAAAAGACTTTTATGGCTGCAAGTGTCAGGCCGGACGGCAGAATCTGTCCCACGACTCAAACATTTTGTCTTCGCCGAGAATAGGAAGGCAACGGTTGTCCGGTATGGGCTTGACCGGGTTGACAGCCTGCGTCACATTCCAGAGATTGGCCCATAGGCTTACCATGCAACAAACCCGCGAAACCTTACCCGTTTTCTGAATAACACGATAGTCTACGGAGCATTGGGCAACGATTAGCCATCTCCCCTATAGCCCGTCAAAACCGTCGTGAACCGGAAAGCTTGGCCCCGGGGCCAGGTAAGGACGCAACCGGCCCACGAGGGACGCGGATCTCCTAAACCGTTTCAGTTGAGGAAGTGCTGCATCTTCTTGTGAGGTTACGACGAGGTGAGCGCAGGACATCCGGGCGATTGATTCTCTGTACTTTTACTATCCCAACGGTAACCGTTGTCCTGCTGCCAGGCTGACAAACTATGAAACGAAGCGCTGGGGAGGTAAAAGTTTGCGCCCGAAGACAGCCCCTGATATTTGTTGCAGTTGATGGCTGTGCCAAGGGCTCTAAGGGGAAGACGGTCAATCCCGAGCAAGCTGACCTGGCGATCCCCAAGCCCACCGCCGACAATCGTATTGTTCCACAGCACTACCCTTCTCCACATACCCCCAAAGTCGACGGTGTTAGCGGATTCGCGATGCATACCCCCGAAATATCGACTGACATTTTGGAAGACGTTGTTATAGACATAGACATCAAAAATCTGGGAATGGGGTCCGAACGCATCGATATACAAGGCATCATAGGCATGGCCCGCCACCGTCGACCGTCCAGGAATACCTACGGGGTTCTTGCCATAACTTGGGTCCCCGAGGTGGGTGCCGGGGCTGTTCCACACACGGTTGCCGCTAACCAAGATATGGTCAGTCCAACGGTTGGCGTTTTCGGTGTCGAGACTTATTCCTTGATCGGTGTTGGCGACTACGTTGTTTGCGATCCAGATATAACTGCCCCCATCATCATAGATGCCGCCCGCATTGGGCTGAAGCGCGCTGCAAGAGTGCGTTCGCGGATTCCATTGGCCATAAGCGCGATTGTTCCAAGTATCGACATTGGCGACTAAATTGCCAGAGACAAGTCCGAATCGCGATTGGCCTGTACCGTTGTACCATCCTTCAGTGTCGATAGCAATGTTGTCGGTGTTGTAAATGCGATTTTTGGCCACTAGGAAGTCTTTCACGTCGCCGTTGACGGCAACCGTCTCGCTTTGCCCCGTGCGGGTATACGCAACCGTATTGCCCTCAATCACCACATGTTGGAGAGCCCCAGCATTTCCGCGGCCAAATGATTCCACTTCGATGCCGAAGGCGTCGACGTTACCGTTGTTGCACCACTGTTTGGAGGTATCGACGGTATCGGCAAGGTTGGCGATGTGGGTGATGTGGTTGGCGATCAAATAGATGTCACTGCAGGCCCGATCGCCATGGGTGAAGCACCCTGACGGCGTTCCACCGAACCCGGCGGTCCGTTCCTCCACATAGATTCCCGCCGGGGTCTGGGATGTGCCTTTGGTGTGATAGCCGGTAATCGTAAGCCCCTTAATTTCCACGCCTCGCGAGTCAACGATGCTCACACCGCCAGCCACCCCGTCGTATTCGTTGGGATCGACGGCCGAGCTCTGAGCTGTACCCAATGCGAGCGTCGCAGCATGGTGGGGCCTGGCTTGGATGATCAGCAGAGCGGGAGAGTACTTGCCCCAGACGTGAATGGGGTCGTGGAACGTGCCTTGCAGGCAAATCGTTTCAGATCGGGTCATGTGGTTTTGCAGGTTGGCAATGCTGCGGTTGACCGTGGCCGCGGTGACGTTGGGACCGGACACAAAGGTTTGGGTGCAACCGTCCACGCGGCTGATCGAGATCCCTGTGGGGGTAGCGGGATTGGGAATTCGCTGATCGCCATCACGCGGAACTTTGCCAATCGGCTCTAGGACGAACGCATTAGATGTAACAGGTGGTGTGGGGAGCGCGGCCGCCGCACTGATCACCGAACGGACAGGAAATACCGCGACCATGCAAAACCCGAGAACTAAAGCGGCTACCCGGATCTGTTGACGGAAACGGCCCATTCCCATCATTCCCCTCACCAGGCTCCGCGACAGATCGGTTCGTGTAGATGCGGCAATTGTACCACGCGCCTTATGCACCTTCAATATTTCCATGGGATTAGGTACTAAGCGCTTTAAAGCAGGGCTAGCCCTGATCGGCGCTACAATGACCGTGCAATGTGGGGAACACACGGCGCGATGGCACTATCAATCCAACGGAGATACGGAATATGGCCGAATTAACGCGAGAGGCCGACAACTTGCTGCTGAAATTGAGCACGGCCGAGAAGATGGAAAGCGTTCATGGTGACATTCGGGTGCCGATCTCAGCGGTAAAGAGCGTCACCGTCTTAGACGATGTTATTCATGCGGTGCGGGGAATTAAAATGCCGGGGACCCGCATTCCTGGGGTGGTGGCCATGGGCACATTTCTCTCGGGATCAGACACCACGTTCGCCATTGTCCATCATCAGAACAAACGGTCAACAAAGTGGTCCTGGCAGATCGGTCGAGCACGGGGTTGGGTTTTACCGCCTTGATGATTGGTCTGGACGACCCCGAAGGAGTCATGGCCCGACTAGCACTTTCCACTTCCTTCCAGTAAGGCAGCCTTCCGTCCGTCACGCCGGATCACGCGGATCAATCACGACAGCGGCGCGGACTAGCGGCATCTAGGCAATGGGGGGACGAAAACGACCTCCGGGCGCACTGGCAGGCATATGAGTCGGATCACAACCGGATAACTCCGGGAGTCCCCACGCAGCGGAGGGAACGTATGTATGTATCGTTTAGGCTAAATCAGGGCCGAAATGGAGGATGCCGGTTGTGACGTTGCGAGAACGGCAGGATCATTTTGGAACGGAAGATGCGTGCCAAAAATATCTATTCCAGCCGCGGTGGCCGAAGGGATTTGTTTGGCCCCAGCGCCAAGGTAAGACTTACTGGACGGTTCAGCGGTCCGACCAGACCGCCCCTGTGTACGAGTGCACTGGCTGTGGCCATCAGGCATCCCTCACGGTCGGATCGGTCCAATCCCGCGTTACAGGAACTTCTTTCGCTGCCCTCAAGGTCGATTCGGGTATTGCCCAAGAACCGATCGACCCGTTTAATGGCATGTTTGGCGGACGTGGTCTGGGCCATCGCCAAACTAGGCCCCATCCCGAGCAACGGCTGCCGGCTCAGTGCCCACGCCAGCGCAGCCAGGGGTGGTCCGCTGCGATTTCAGCAAATTCCTGTGCGTAGCAAAATACGTTGTGATAGACTGCAACCGAAACATGGTGGTCCTCCTCGTAGTGGTTTGGGTACACCCACTCGTTCGACGCCAGGGCCGCATTTCCTGGACGTGGTCACCCTGGCGTAATGGCAATATTTATCCCCCAAAAAAGTGTTGACATATCCAATAACATCTTTGTGACACAATTCCGAATAAAGAAAATTGGGGATGCCTCAAGATGGAAACCGTCTGCAAAATTCTCTCTTTTGTTCACGCAAGGATCGGCACGCAGGCGATCTGCCACGGCACGGAGCGGTTTAATGCGGCGTGCGGCGCCATAGCCGACACCGCCTTTCGGGACTACACCGCCAACAAGCTGCGCTTGCAAAACCCCGACATTCTCGCCCATGTTGGCTTGTCGGCGCAAATGCCGGTGCGGGCGCTCAGACAAGAGTCGAAGCGTACCATCGCGACCAGTCGATTCAACCGCCCACTACCACTCGGATACGTATAACGTATACTACAATTTGAGAATGATCCGTTCTGGTATCATTGAGGCAATAGACGCGTTCAGCGACGATGATGCGATGCAGCGTTGCCGGAATGGGTCAAAAAGTTCGGCACGGGTGTATTCTGCCAAGCGTATTGTGCTATTTTGTAGTGTGGCCAACCGTACGTGTGAACATATCTCTAGCCAAGTGGAAAATGTCAATTTTTCCGTGCTGCTCTTCGCAAGGCTGAAAAGGGCTTTTGACTCGCATCTAGTGCGCTCGTCACTCTCCAATCGCGCGCAGGATAACTGGAGTAGCTATTGTTGGCCGCGTCATTCTGGCAGCCGATGGTCGTGCAGCATTTGTATGAAATGTTGGCTAGACTTGATAGAAAGGAGATCCCAGCATCAGTATTCTTTGCCCCCGAACACTGTCGAGGTCTGCCATCACTCACCAAGCACCCTCTACGGTCCTTAGAACCGGGCTTTTCCTTGACGTACCGTGTTCGCACGCATCCCATCCACGGAGCGGCATCACCTCCGGAGAATATTCCGACTGGCAAACTCCCGCGTTCGAGAAGTCCACCCTATTCCAGGCTGGCCAGCGAGTGTTTCGGCTCTCTATACGCTATTATGCGTCCCAGACCCTCCCGTCAAATGGTGACAAACTCCCATATGGACGGCGAGGGGCCATGCTGGTAGGAGGTAGTTGTCCATGCTAGCGGACACGACTGACCAGCGGAGATTGGAGACCCGGGTGCTCGGCGTCCTGATTCTTAACGGGATGTTAGCGTTCTCGTATAACGGGGTGCTGGGCCCTTTCCTTCCGGCAATCGCGCGCACCTTAGACATTTCGGTCGGAGATGCGGCCTGGTTGGCGGCCGCCACGGCATTCGGGTGGATTACTTCGGCGGCCCTGGCGCCGCGGTGTATAGCGCACGGGGGGGCTAAGCGGATCATGCTGGTGGGATGGACTGGGATGGCATTGACCCTACTGATCACACCCTTTTTGCATTCACTGGGCGCCATTTTGCCGGACCGACTCGTCGGGGGCATCGCCGGAGGACTGATGGGGCCATCAGCCAATGTTTATCTCATCGAGCAGTTCCCGCCGGAACGTCAGGGACGAGCTTTTGGGTGGATGTCGACGGGTTTTGCCCTCGGTGGAGCGTTGTTGTTGCCCCTGCTGGTGTTTGGCTCGAGTTTGTGGGCGTGGCAAGGGAGTTTCGTGGTGCAAGGCGCACTCATGATGATCCTGAGCATTGTGAGCCGATTTCTTCTCCCACCCGACCACGTCCGACAGTCGCCGATGCGGTCCCCGTCGGGACCACAGGCATTAGCCGAGATTCCGCTTGCGCTATTGTCGGCGAACTTGACCGAACGAATTGGCTACGCCATCATGGTCACGTTTTGGCCCACGCTATTCATTATACGATACCATTGGTCGCTGTCGTTGGTTGCAGTGGCAACTGGGGTTATGTATTGTGTGGGCGCCTTCGGTAGCGTAGGTGGGGGCGCGTTACTCAGTCGGTATCATTGGCGAGAAACATCGCTGTACGTGTTGGGGGTCGGTTTGGGGGGAGTCATGGTTCTGACAATTTTTGCATGGGCCCACATTCCCTCGTGGGGCTATGTACTGGGCGGCTGCGTTTATGCGTTTGGAGACAGTGCCGCCCGCCCGGCCTATTTTCAGCTGATGGCGCGGTCAATGCGCAATTACCAAAAAGCTATGGGGTGGTTCGCGATTTCCAATCAATTAGGGAGTCTGACAGGAAATATGGCCATTCCCTTTCTGGTAGCTCCGACCGGCTACTTGGGATTGGGATGGGCCGGGGTGTTATTGTGCTTCGCAGCGATAGGGCTTGTTGTCGTTAATCGGACGACTCAATTTCACGTTCACAGAAGATCCCTAGACGAGTACTGAAATACTTTACAACTTTCGTCCGTGGACAACGACCGATCGGAGCAGCGTCGTGCTCCCACCGCATGGCAGCCGCGAATTGTTGGGAATTCGAAACACTGGACCGATGACGGCCTGGCATCGCGAGAAGACCGCGTTATGGTGAGCGGTGGAGATGGTACCAGACGCGTTGCTGGAATGGGCTTATCGCACGGGAAACCAGCCATCGCCGGGCCAGTGGACGCGCCGTGGTTTTTCCACGTTCGGGTGGCTAGTGGGGACAATATAGGGTCGTGGACCGGGCAAGCATACTTGCCGCGAATAGCTTTCGATGGTTTCCCTGGTCGTGTTCATCAAAATACAACGCCAGGGACAGCACGAGACGAGATCGCGCCTGAGGCTTAGCGGGCATTTAACTCACATTTCGCACCCCTGGTAGAGCCGCCGTGAGTGATGGTACGTTTGGGCTACCCCGAGGGGATTTGCACAAATCGGCGGGAATCCCTGCTTAAGAGTAATGTGCTGTAAGGCGAAAGTCCCACCTTCAGTGGCGTTCGGAAGTCGGGTACCATATCCATGCGGGGACTAATGTTAATGTCACATGGGTGGGCCGCAGGTCTTTAGGAGGCAGAGTGTTGCTAACAAAAGGGAATCCGAAACCACTTGCAGAGCAGTTCCGGGTCGTTATCGACGAGATAAACCGCGCGACCAAGGTCAGGCATAGTCGATCCTTCACTTTGGTTGATTGGGGGTTGGCAACCAGACGGGATAACATAGAACGCAGCCCGTAGTCAAAACCTCATAACGGTCGGAACATCTTACCCCCCTATCCCATTTTGTGTCATAGAGAATTGTCGTTACCCTTAACTGTTACTCAGGTCCGGTGTCACATCCTTGGTTATTATGCCGGTGTTGTGCTCTGCCCCTGCGTTCCCCCACGCACGCACAGCGCCCAACAATTTCGCTCCAATTTCCTCAATGTTCCCTTCCATTTGTAGATCTCCATTGAGGCATACCCCACCGATAAGATGTCCCTGGCGGTTAGGCGCTGCGCTAAAATAACATTTACGACTGGTGCTGCGGCCGGATGATGTCATTCCACTCTCCGTGAAAGGTTTCACGGGTGAGATTGAGGGCATCTAAGGTCTCGGCATCTACCTTGAGTCCTTTCTCATAGGTACGCTCATCCAGTACGGCCTGGACGGGTCCGCCCCGGCGGGTGCGCGTATGGCCGATGCATTGGACGACGGTTTCAAACGTCTCAAGAGGCCTTCCACGCCAGTTGAGACTAATCGCACTAAATAACTCGTGCTCAATCGCATTCCACTTACGCGTTCCCGGGGGGAAATGACTGACGTGAATCTCCAGTCCTGTCGCGTTGGCGAACGTTTGGAGTTCGGCTTTGAATAGCTTCACCCGGTGGCCATTGCTTCCACCGCCGTCGGCGGTGAGATATAGG
>JAJZXX010000178.1 GCA_021806205.1 Bacillota bacterium
CATTTCATGGGGGTTCAGCAGTACGATGAGGTTTTTACCACACATGGCACGGTCATGATTTTCTTTATGGCCATGCCCTTAATTTTCGCGCTCTTTAACATCGCCGTGCCCCTCATGATTGGCGCCCGCGATGTGGCTTTCCCCCGGCTTAACGCCATTAGCTTTTGGCTCTTTGCGGCGGGAACGGTATTGCTCAATGTCTCTTTCTCCATCGGGGGATCGCCCGATGCGGGATGGACATCCTATCCTCCTTATTCTGAGCTGGCCTTTAACCCCGGCGTGGGCGAAAACTACTTCCTGCTCGCGTTGCAGGTAGCCGGCGTCGGCTCTATTGCTACCGGTGTGAACTTCCTGGTCACCATATTGCGCCTTCGCGCACCGGGGATGTCGTTATCTAAAACACCCATGTTCGTCTGGTCCGCCTTAATTACGTCATCACTGATCCTTTTTGCCTTTCCGCCTTTGACGGTGGCGTTGGGGCTTACGATGCTTGACCGGTTGTTTGGCGCCTCCTTCTTTGTCATGACCCATCAAGGCATGCCCATGATGTATGTCAATCTCTTTTGGATATTTGGCCACCCCGAAGTCTACATCCTTATCATGCCGGCTTTCGGTGTGTTTTCCGAAGTCGTCCCCACCTTTTCTCGGAAATCCCTGTTTGGTTACGAGGCCATGGTGGTCTCCCTCTTGGCCATCTCATTCTTAAGCTACGGCGTTTGGGTGCACCATTTCTTCGAAATGGGTGCTGGGCCGGGCGTCAATGCCTTCTTTGGCCTATCCACGATGCTGATTGCCATCCCCACCGGAGTCAAAATGTTTAACTGGATTTTTACTATGTGGGGCGGTCGAATCCGCATGAGTACAGCCATGCTCTGGCAATTGGGATTCATCCCCACTTTTGTGGTGGGAGGGGCCACGGGCGTCATGTTAGCCGTGGTGCCCGGAGACTATCAATACCACAATACGTACTTTCTCATCGCTCATTTTCATAATGTCATCATCGGCGGCACTGTATTTGGTCTTTTATCCGGCATGTATTACTGGTGGCCGAAGGCCTTTGGATACATACTAAATGAACGGCAAGGCAAGTGGGCTTTTGCGTGGTTTTTTGCGGGTTATTGGCTGACCTTCATGCCCCAATACTTTCTCGGCTTTATGGGAATGGTCCGGCGCATGGCCACCTACCCGTCCGGATTAGGATGGACCGCCTACAATTTTTGGTCTACAATCGGCGCCTACGTCATGGCTATTGGTTTTCTGCTTCTCGTTTATAACATTGTCGCGAGCCGGCTCAATCCCGAGTGGGACACGACCGGAGACCCGTGGGATGGACGCACCCTCGAATGGTCCTTGCCCTCACCCGCCCCCGCCTATAACTTTGCACGCATCCCGACGGTATACGCCCGCGACGCATGGTGGGCGATGAAACAAGAAGAGCGTACCGACCAAGTCAAGATTACGTACAAAACAGCGCACGCCATCCACATGCCAAAAAATAGTCCCATGCCCATCATGCTGGGCGCGGCGTTTCTGATCGGCGCCGTCGGCATGGTGTTTTCTTGGCACTGGCTGGCAATTTTAGGTGGCCTGGGCATTGTGGCAGATCTCGCCTACGGATCATTCGCCGATCATACGGTGGAGGAAGTCTCCGCCGCCTATATCATAGACTCCGAAGCTAAATTGGGGAGGCTCGAGTCATGAGCTCCAATGTGTTCATACCGCAAGAATTTCAGGACCCCCAAGAATCTATCCGCATCACGGGATTTTGGATCTTCTTGACGACCGATGTCGTCTTATTTGGCAGTCTATTTTCGGTCTACGCCGTATTCCGTAGTCGTGTGGCGTTAGGACCCACACCCCATCAAATTTTTGCGATGGGTCCGGTGCTGGCAGAAACCTTGATTCTCTTAACTTCTACATTGACGGTGAGTTTGAGCCTTTACAGCGCACGCTCCAACCATGCCAGATGGTCTGTTGCCTGGCTTATCATCACCTTCTCATTGGGCGCAAGCTTCGTTACTTTAGAAATCCGGGAATTCGCGGGCGACATCTTAGCCGGGCACACCTGGCACCAAAGCGCTTTTTTGTCGGGTTTCTTCACGCTAGTGGGCACGCACGGCAGCCACGTCACCTTCGGCATCTTGTGGGCTGTCATGCTGGTGATTCAGTTAATCACCCGAGGGCTCACCGTCATCAATCGTCGCAAGCTTTATACCTTTGCTTTATACTGGCACTTCCTTGATATCGTGTGGATTTTTCTCTTTTCTGTCGTTTATCTCTCAGGTCTGGCCAAATGAGGAGGTCATTGCATGGCTGATCGGTCCAAGACGTCCAGTCCCACCGGGCATAGTGACGAAGTAGAAATTTCCGCCCTCACCCCCCACATCGCGCCAATCCATTTCCCCACGATGCAAATCGTAGGCTACGCCATGTCTCTCGCACTCACTCTGCTCGCGTTTGCCATGACCGCCCATCACTGGCTTTCGCCGAGGGGATTAGTTACCGTCCTTGTGATTTTAGCGTTCATCCAAGCGGGCATGCAGCTCTTAATTTTCATGCACCTGCGCGAGGGTCGCGGGACACTGTGGCATATTCCCGTATTGGGATTAGCGCTCTTTGTGGCGCTCGGCGTAGTAGGTTTTTCTATTTGGATCATGCTCTTTAAGTCCGGGGTCTCCTAATCGGGGACAGGTCCGGGACGATCCATTCCGACAGTCCACTGATCACACCGATGGCCAGAGCTAGTCCAGCATCGGATCCACTGGTCAAGGGGTGAACTTTCGGCAACAACAGGTAAAAGACTTCCAGCACCAAGGTGGTAGCTAAAAATTGGAGCCCCGCCGCGGAAAGTCGGCGGCGCGTGTGCGCCACATACCGCGTGATCACCACGCCGACGATAGCGCTAGCAATTCCCAACGACGCCATGGCCCATAATCCCGTTTTATTTGACGGACCTATTACCGTTTGCCCGACCCACATCGAAACTGTCACCACAACTGCCCGAATAAAGGCTCCCAGAATTGTCATTCCATCATCTCCTGGGGGTAGTGTGGAACTGTCCCGAATAAATATTCGGACGGCTCAACCGCCGTACCGGTCTGCTATCCACTAACGGTCTTGGTCCGGAGAACGATTCACGATATGTTTTTATCTCATATTTCGCGCCCCTGGATAAAGTTCCAAGATTGCTGGTAATGGTACGCCGACATGATCAAGAAGGTGGACATGGTGAGATTACGCACCCGTGAAGGATTTCACGTTGATGAAACTCACGTTCTGCAATCCGTGAGGCCATTTTCCGTAGAGCGATTAATCTGTCACAGCTCCTTTGGATGCGGACGATACCAACCGTGCATATTTATTTAATATTCCCCTACTATAACGAAGAGGGGGTTCTTCCCACTCTTTCAGTCGATTGGACAATTCTTCATCAGATACGGTCGCTAAAAGTTCCTGAGTTTCACTATCAATCGTAATCAGGTCCCCGTCCTTTAGAAGCGCAATCGGCCCTCCTACTTGCGCTTCCGGCGAAATATGCCCCACCACCAGGCCATAGGTACCACCGGAAAAACGCCCATCAGTAATCAAACCAACCTTCCCACCCAGACCCTTGCCGATAATAATGGCGGTAATCGAGAGCATTTCCGCCATTCCAGGCCCACCCTTGGGCCCAGAATAGCGAATTACAATAACATCTCCCGGATTAATCTCATTATTTAAAACAGCTTTGGTTGCGTCTTCTTCCGTATTAAATACACGTGCCGGTCCGGTAAATTTCTTCATTTTTAAACCGGACATTTTGGCAACAGACCCTTCGGGTGCCAAATTACCTTTCAATACAAATAGTGGACCTGTTGCCAGAATGGGGTTATCCAACGGACGAATTATATCTTGACCTTCCTTAAGCGAAGGCTGGGCAGAGAGATTTTCGGCAAGCGTCTTACCTGTAATGGTTAAGCAATCGCCATGAAGAAGCCCAGCTTCGAGCAGTGACTTCATTACAGCGGAAACACCACCGACTTTATAGAGATCTTCCATAACGTAACGTCCACTTGGTTTCAGGTCGGCTATATATGGGACCCTTTTGCGGATTCTTTCGAAATCATCAAGGGCAAGCTCAACGTCAACGGAATGGGCAATGGCTAGTAGATGAAGGAATGCATTGGTCGAACCCCCGAGTGCCATTATTATAGTAATAGCATTTTCAAACGCTTTTTTCGTCATAATGTCTCGAGGGTAAATTCCTTTTCTAAGCAGATCAACAACCGCATACCCCGCTCTATAACAGTCATCCAGTTTTAATGAGGTTTCGGCAGGATTCGAAGCATTTCCCGGCCAACTCATCCCCATCGCTTCGATAGCCGAGGCCATTGAATTGGCAGTGTACATGCCTCCGCAGGAACCGGCACCGGGACAAGCGCGACTTTCAATATCATGCAGGTGTTCACGGTCAATATCACCCGCATTATACTGTCCCACCGCCTCAAAAACGGAAACGATGTCAATATCTTTTCCTTCTTTAGATTTCCCAGGGGCAATGGTTCCTCCGTATACAAAGACCGATGGAATATTTAAGCGCCCGATTGCGATCATACATCCAGGCATATTTTTATCACAACCGCCAATTGCCACGAGTCCGTCAAGCCGCTCTGCACCGACGACGGTTTCAATTGAATCGGCAATCACTTCACGGCTTGGCAGTGAGTAGCGCATACCTTCATGGCCCATGGAGATCCCGTCTGAAACGGTAATGGTATTAAAAACGAGAGGTTTCCCCCCACCATCTTTCGCACCTTCCTTGGCTTGCCACGCCAGTTTATCAATATGTATGTTGCACGGAGTCACTTCACTCCAAGTGCTGGCAATACCAATCATCGGCTTGTGGAAATCTTCGTCGGTAAATCCAACGGCCCGAAGCATGGCCCGATTGGGGGCACGATTTTCTCCCTCGCTAATGACAATGCTGCGAATTCGCAAATCGTGATTGTATTTCTGTTCCATGTGGTGTCATCCTTTCGCCAAGTTTAAGTTATGGGTTGCATTGCGGACACTGGGTTGACGGTGCTGCCTTTAAGCTGCCTTACCTCGGACACTGAATCCGGTAATACCATTGGGAGCCGTGATGATGAATTTCTTGGATAAGGCTCGCACCCGGTGGCATCCCATTCCCACAGCAGCCCCCTGCCGCGACTTTCATGATAAAGCGTCTGCCGCTGGGGTAGAGCCCCTATGTCCTGCCCACATGGGTCAGACTCGCGGATCAGGACCAAATCTGCGTTCGCTCTTAAGCTTCAGGTTCGTTGGTACATATAGCCAAAAAACCAAGATCGCTGGGGACTGCCTGGGCATCTGCTCTTTCGATTCGTGCACTCATTTCCGGTTCTTGCTGCCTTTCTGTCGTTTTGTGGACGAACATTACGGAATTCCGTCAGAAAGCGTCTAGCAGAGTCGGTGCACGGGAACCGTCCTACTTTCTTAATAACTCAATCGTCAAGTGACATTCATTTCATGAATCTAGTAGCATGATGATTATATCATTTGTTAAGAATATTGTAAGTTCTTCAATCTCTCGAGTCCACCTATTTCTGGGAAGTATTGAAGTTAAATTCACTCGGAAGTTTCGCAAGACGTCATGCCTGTCTTAACAACAGGTGTGGAGACTTCAACCCCCAAATCATCCGCAATCGAGTGGGGTCCCGGATTCCACGGCCTTTACCCAAACCCTGCGGCACGGTGGGGATGCCGTCGTGGCAGGCGCCACCGTCGAATGGAGTCAAGACCCCGTCGAGGGTTTAAAGCATCGAACCATGCTGCTCAAACGGATGGTGTATGGTCGGGCGGCATTGCCGCTGCACCCGGGCCCGAATCCTGCACAGTTAAAAACATCGGACCGCATTCGTCAATTCTTCTGTCGGCAGGATTAGCTTGAGCTCGCGCCCTGTCCGCCGGGCTCTCCTCCAAACAATTCGGGGCGAATCGTTTTCATAATGTCACTCACGTGAACATCGGCTTGTAACGATGAACCAGCTAAGGTGGTGGCGATGTTGTGAAAATCCTCGTCATTCCGGTTTTGACTCATTTTGGCGGCCGCCTCAATCCGGGTCACATCCACGCTAAAACCGACAATCGCACGCATCTGCTTCTCGCGAAATGTCGCGTCTAATGTGTCCCATAGCCGGGCATGCGGTCGATCGGCTTCGTAGCGAGCCACCATCTTTTCTAAGAACGCTGCCAGTTGATCGGGGTCCATGAGACGGCACGGTCCATACAAATGCACCGCCACATAATCCCAAGTGGGCACATTGGGATCACGGTACCAG
Organism: Bacillota bacterium; assembly: GCA_021806205.1. Taxonomy (GTDB): domain Bacteria; phylum Bacillota; class Sulfobacillia; order Sulfobacillales; family Sulfobacillaceae; genus Sulfobacillus_B. The sequence goes on from JAJZXX010000178.1 coordinate 6,321, forward strand.
GAAGGCGAGATATAGGTGTGGGGGCCCTGGAAAATGGTCAGCACTTCGGCATTGTTCGGGGCCACTCGCCAAATGGGATTGCCACGAGCCACATGACCGTCTAATACCAACCGTTCCCCTTCGATGCGCATTTCAAAGGGAACATGAGCGGCGATAATGGTCTGACCGTCATAGGCCGTAAGGATACCAAACGGATTATGGGTTAAAAGGCGCTCAATCTCTTGACGATCTTTTAGGCGATAGGCGCGTGGAATGTACATAGAGTAGTGCTAGCTCCCGCATGCAGGACGCCAACGGAACGTTGGAGGGCCAGCCGCCTCCTTTCTCTTTGTATCGTGTGGCCAGGGGTCTAATCGGTTCAAGTCAGGGTCAATGCCTGGCTAATAGGCGGATGCAAAGACATATCATAGATCAGTATAGCCCGTTCTTTCACCAACATGTTGGCGAAACGCTCAGCGCCCACGATAGGCGTGATGCCCCCCGTAATGATTATCCTTTACGTGGTATACTATGATTGTTAAGGACCTTAATCAGTTCCAACCGAGGTGCCTCATGCTTAAAATTTTAAAATACCTAGCCCCTTACCGCAATGCTGTGATACTGGTCCTCGTGTTAACCTTTCTTCAGGCCCTGGCGACCCTGTACCTGCCTCAACTGATGTCCCACATCGTGGATGTGGGCATCGTCAAAGGCAACGAGCCCTATGTGATCCACCTCGGATTGATTATGCTCGGTGTTACGTTGTTGGGCGGGTTGTGCGCCATCGGAGGTAGTTTCTTTGCCTCTAAGTCGTCCGCCGGATATGCCAATTTATTGCGCAGTCATATTTTTCGGCACATCGAAGGTTTTGGGCTGCGCGAGTTTGACATTCTGGGTACGTCGTCACTCATCGTGCGCAGCAACAATGACGTCATGCAGGTCCAGCAAATGGTCCAAATGATGCTCAGGATGATGATTATTGCTCCGTTGACCTCGATTGGCGGCATCATCATGGCGATCCATACCAATGCGCGGCTGGCGTTGTCGATGATCGTGGTCGTTCCATTACTGGCGCTCGCCGTCTGGATCATTTTAGGACGGGGAATCCCTCTGTTCCGCCTCATCCAAACCAAAGTAGACCACATCAACCGCGTTGTACGGGAAAATCTCGTAGGCGTACGGGTCGTGCGGGCCTTTCACCAAGAAGATCAGGAGCGCGAGCGCTTTTATGATGCCAATGAGGACCTCACCCACATATCTGTGCGGGTTTTTCAAATGATGGCCCTTATGATGCCGGTGGTGATGCTCATTATGAATTGGGCCACGGTCGCAATCTTTTGGTGGGGCAGCTTTCGCCTGAATACCGGCCATCTTGAAGTGGGAAGCTTAATGGCTTTTATCCAGTACTTCAGCCAAATCATGTTCGCGGTCATGATGGTATCGATGATGTCGTTCATGCTGCCGCGCGCCCAGGCTTCGGCACAGCGCATCCAAGAGGTGCTCGGCGTCGAAACCGCGGTGCGGAACGCTGACGATGCCGTGGAATTGGCTTCCCGTCCTCAAACCCTCACTTTTGAATCCGTCACATTCTATTACCCTGGGGCGGAAGAGCCCGCCTTGTCCAACATCAGTTTTGCCGTTCATGCGGGACAAACGGTCGCCATTATTGGAGGCACCGGCGCTGGCAAGTCTACCCTAGTCAATCTGATACCCCGATTTTATGATATTCACGAAGGATCCATCCGGCTGGATGGCCAAGACATTCGGGACATACGGCTCGCCTCTTTAAGACAAAATTTGGGCGTGGTCTTTCAACAGCCCGCGCTGTTTAGCGGCAGCATTCTCGACAACATGCGCTACGGTGACGCGAATGCAAGTGTCGGTGCCGTGTATGCGGCACTAAAGGCGGCGCAAGCTTGGGAATTCGTTGAGGGAATGCCCGGCCAATTGGACGCCTACCTTGACCAGGGTGGCGCCAATCTGTCGGGAGGCCAGCGGCAGCGGTTGGCGATTGCCCGTGCCCTGGTGCGCCACCCCGCCCTCTATCTTTTTGACGACACCTTCTCCGCGCTAGACTATAAAACGGAAGCTGCTCTGCGGCAGGCCTTGGTCGACACCACCCAAGACGCTATGCACCTCATCGTGGCCCAGCGGGTCGCTACCATTATGGATGCCGACCTCATCCTGGTTCTGGATGACGGGCGTATTGTGGAGCGAGGAACCCATGCTGAGTTGATGGATACCTCTTTGGTCTACCGCGAGATTGTCTCGTCACAACTTTCGCCCGAGGAAATCGCCTGATGAGTGTGCAAAGTCGCGACCCCTCAAGGCAAGCAGAAGGTCACTCTCCGGTCGGATGGGGACGAGGTCCCGGTTTTAGCCAGGCAGTGGATAAGGCTAAGAACCCCAAGAAAACCCTTAGGCGACTCTTACGCGAATTCCGCCCGTACCGGTTTCGCATCACGGCGGTCGTGTTGGCCGCGATTTTAAGCACTATTTTTGCCATTTGGAGCCCCAAAATTCTAGGCAATGCGACCACGGTTCTCTTCGATGGGTTCATCGGTCGGATCCGACATATACCGGGGGCCCGGGTTAACTTTCACGCTATTTTTCACGATTTAATGTTTTTGGCAGCCTTGTACCTCATTAGTGCCGGCTTTAGCTACCTCCAGCAATATGTGATGGCCGAGGTGGCGCAACGGCTAACCTTTACATTGCGTGCCAGGCTTATGGAAAAGCTGAACCGCCTTCCGGTCCAGTTTTTTGACAACCATCCCCATGGCGATGTGTTAAGCCGCTTTGTCAACGACTTCGACAACATTAGCAGCACACTGCAACAGAGCTTGACCCAACTGATTACCTCCACCGTGACGTTTGGCGGCGTCATTGTCATGATGTTGACCATTAGTCCCCTCATGACCTTGGCGGTCGCGGTCACCTTACCTTTAAGTGTGGGACTGACCACGCTAATAGTAAGGCGCTCCCAACGCTATTTTAAGGATCAGCGGCGTCAGCTCGGTGAACTCAATGGGCATGTCGAGGAGTCCTATACGGGACATGCCACCATCAAGGCGTATGGCCATGAAGAGCGCACCGTCGACCGATTTGAGGCCATTAACCGCGATCTCTACCAATCCTCCTGGCGCGCCCAGTTCATGACAGGCATTATTTTTCCCATGATGAATGTCATCGGGAATCTTGGCTACGTTCTCGTCAGTGTGTTAGGGGGGATATTAGTAATGCGCCGCACCATTCAGATTGGTGATATCCAGGCGTTCATTCAATATGCCCGCCAATTTTCTCAGCCCATTACCCAAATGGCCGGCATTTCTAACATCATCCAATCGCTTTTAGCTTCCACCGAACGCATTTACGAAATACTAGATCAGCCCGAGGAATCCCCTGATGCATCCGCATCCTCCCCCATGCACGTTGTAAGGGGCCATGTGCAATTCAACGCAGTGTCCTTTAGCTACACGCCCGATGCGCCCCTCATTAAGGACTTTAGTCTCGATGCCCAACCGGGATCCACTGTCGCCATCGTTGGTCCGACCGGTGCCGGAAAAACCACGCTGGTCAACCTGCTCATGCGTTTTTATGACGTTGAGTCCGGTTGCATTTTAATCGACGGCACGGACATTCGGGAGATAAGGCGAAAAGAACTGCGCCGCCTATACGGAATGGTACTGCAAGAGACGTGGCTCTTTCACGGAACCATTCGGGACAACATCGCCTATGGGCGTGGGGGTGCAACCTTCCAAGACGTCGAACAGGCAGCGCGGTCGGCGCGCGCTGACCACTTTATCCGTACATTGCCGGAAGGCTATGACACGATTCTAAACGAAGAAGCCTCCAATATCTCCCAGGGCCAACGGCAGTTACTGACCATTGCCCGCGCGTTTTTGGCTGATCCCACCATCCTCATTCTGGATGAAGCCACGTCCAGCGTCGATACCCGCACGGAGATCGCGGTTCAGTCGGCTATAGCACACTTGATGCAAGGCCGGACTACCTTTGTGATTGCCCATCGCCTCTCTACCATTCGTCAGGCGGATGTCATCGTGGTCATGAACCATGGGCGCATCGTTGAACAGGGAAGCCACCCCGACCTCTTGAGCCAACGCGGCTTCTACTATGACTTATACCAAAGCCAGTTTCAAAGGGCGGTGGTTTAAACACGGGACTCGGCGCCCATCTCGCGTCAGAAACCTAGCACCCGACGTTGCGAAAGAAACCCGGTCATTCCAGGAAGTAGAGACTACGGGTGGTCATTACCAGGGACGGCCATTGAACTCCCTGGGGGAATTCACCCTGGCTCCGTCCGCGGGACTGGCGTGGATCTCGAAGGATGTGGCCAAACACGCCCCGTCGATGTCATGCCACGGGCTGAATTCCTCGAAGAAGACATTCCTCTGATCAATAAGGAAGGGAGCCCCCGGCTTTCCCGGTCTCAGGGGCGGGCCATCCTCCGCTAAGCCGGGCATAGCCCCCGAGTGACGATTTAAGCCCATTGGGAGGTACGGGTAAGGAAGCCGATTGCCCCACCAGCACCACATAGAGTCTTTGTCGAAGTGGATCCGGAGTGCCGCGGCGTCTGTTGCACGGGTGGATTCGTGCTATGGATTTCGACAAGAAACAGTAAATTCTTCTAAAGATTCGACACCAGAATCCACCGTATGGTATTTGTGAACTATGCTATTCGAGGCCACGTTGATTAGGGGAATCATCAACAGGAATCAAATTTCGGGTAGCGCACCGGACCGGGTTGTTCCCGGTGCGGCCGTGGTGGTCCGCACTGTTCTGGGTAGAGCAATTGTTGCGCGGGAACCCACGGGCATAGGTCGTCCCGTTTCGGGTCGTTAATTGGAGTGTCTGCCCGCATTTCCTGCCCAACAACGTCGCCTCGGGCCGAATCCGGTTTCCATGCTATAAGGTCGGGCGACCCAGCGCCTAATCAAGACCGTGACGTTCTCCCCGAGGCGACGACGTTTACGTGTTTGTCGACATCGAGAGACGCGAGGAGGAGACATCGTGGTGACCAGTAGAACAATCCTTACTGGCATAGTTCAGTCTCTTGCGGCAAATGCGGGCTCGGGCATCGAAAGAAACCCACCTTCCCCCCGATCCTCCGTTCCATTTTTGTCATTTAATGAGTTAAACTGCCAATTCCCTCCGAAAATTCCTTGGCCCCATACGGCTTCGGTCCCGGGCATCACGGAGCCGCTACTGCTCTTTCGACCCTTATCATTCTTTGGTGCTGGTCCAGTTTCTCTCGGCCATGTTCCGTGGTAATCGCGGGGTGGTCCCACGATTCCTTCCAATCCATACCACCCCGGATCGGCGGCCGTGCGCCTACCAGCATGGCCGGGATCTTGTCGTGCCTTCAATCCCTTGGGTCATGGCATTTTGGTCGAAGCCTCCAGCCTAGGGTATGGCTGGTGGATCTTTCCGAGAACGATTTGAGACATGTGGCGGTCTGCCGACGTCCGGTACTGTCGTGACCCGGCATTCCAGTTCAGGGAGGAAGATGGTGCCAATGAGAATCGTGGCCCGTGCTCGACAGCCGAAAAACCCCCGATCCCTCTTCCGCCCGGTGTCCATTCACCGTCTTTTAGACATGTTGGGGATCATTAGCGCGGGAGTCTTGGTGCTGGGCGTAGGCGGACTTGTGCTGGCCCACCGTCAGGAAGCCCAGTTGACGGATCAGCTGATTCCCTATTCGCTCACCGTGGATGACGCACGGGCTCTGTTTTACGCCTACGATGGGGCGCTCAATATGGATGTGGACCTATCCCCGAAAGCGAAAGCGTTACGGACCGCGACCCTGGCGGCGATTCGCCAAGATCACGCCGCGTTGCAACAGACGCTAGCCAGTCTCGTGCAGAATGCGCCGTCTGTGGCGTTTCACCATCAGGCGTTGGCCGTTGAGCATCAATTTCTCCGTTATCAACGCGATGCAACGGCAGTGTTGCGGGACATGCGGACAGGGCGCTCGCTTTCAGCACAATCGTTACAAGATGTCGGAAATGCCTCGGTCACGGTATCCGTCGTGCAAAAGATTCAGCACCTTCGCGCCATGGATCGGCAATATCTGGAGACCATTACCGTCCGCATCCATCATCGATGGGCCGCCGTCCTTGCGGGCATAATCAGCTTGGCGATTCTGGTCGGCGGAATTGCACTGGGGTTGCGGTACAGGCTTACCCGAAGCCTTTTGGAACTGACCCAAGGGCTATCCCTCTTCATCACAGGCAACCTGAACGCCAAAATTCCGCCATCGGCCCTCGAAGAATTCCAGATGATCCGACAGGCCCTGCACCACGCACGTGCGGAGATCATTCGGATCCTCCGGGAGCGAGATCAGATCATCACGCATCAAGAGGAGACCGTTCAGCAACGCACGGCAGAATTGGCCCACTACGGCCGCGCCTTGGAACATTTGATGGCCCTAAGCCATCAGGTGATGCGCGACTGGTCGAATCCCGAACGGGCGCAGGGCTTGCTGGCGCACCTCAAAGACACGCTGGAGACGGAAGGGGTCAGCTTATGGACACTGGATCCGTGGCAGGAAGTGTATCGAAGTGGTTCAGCACCGTGGCCGGCATCCGGTCCCGATCTAACGGCCCTTCGCTACGGATCGGCGCAGGCCGCCCAGACACCGGCCGGGGGCACGATCGTCCCGATGTCGGAGCATACCGTGCTCATCCTGCCGTGGCGGACCTATCGGTCGGGTCGGGGCATCATGCTCCTGGTCCGTCCCGTCGCGCGCCCTTGGTCGGATCAGGACCGGCGGTTGGCCGCGTTGGCCAGCACCCATGTGCAGCTCGTCATTGACAATGCGACCCTCTTTCAGGACATTCGGCAGCGGGCCACCCGGGATCCCCTAACCGCGTTGTGGAACCGCTGGCAATTTTGGGACGACCTGGCGCGTGCGCGAAACGGAGTGGCACTGCTTCTGGTAGATTTAGATTATCTCAAACAGGTCAACGACACCGGCGGGCATGCGGCCGGAGATGATGCGCTGAAACGGGTGGCGCAGGCGCTGCAAGCGGCTGCAGGACCGAATAGCAAGGCCTATCGCATTGGCGGCGACGAATTTGCGGTGATTCTGCCGGACTTGGCGCACTGCCACCAGGTCTACGACAAGGTGATGGCGAAGTTGGCCCCAGACCTGTCGATCAGCGGCGGCATTGCCGCCATGGCCGGGAACACCGAGATGCTGATGCGAAAAGCCGATGCTGCGCTCTATCAGGCAAAGTCCGCTGGCAGGGGATGCGTGGTCGTGGCGGACAAGGCGGGTTCAAAGGGTTGATGATGGCCCGTGCGGGTCTAGTCCGTTGAGCCGAGCACCCTGGCCGAACCATAAAGACATGTGACCGAAATCGTTTCACGCGACGTTCTGATCCCAGGATCAGGCGTCCTTTGGTCACGGCCGCAATTCCCGCCTCTGCACCACCGAAGCAATTTCTTTAAACGATGTCGTCGTGTCGGTCGCATCTGAGACAACACCGGCCCCCGAGTGAGTGAGTCCCTTTTTGGTGATTCGGTTCATTGCCCCTCGTCCAGCAGGCTTGACCACGGCGCTTCTCGTTGACGGGCCAGGGTGTCCGCCGGCACCCGGCTAATAGGGCCTCTTGCTGTAGAACGTGGGGCAATTGCACGCCCCGCAACGAGGGTTTAGGGGGTTGGTGCGAATTGCGGTCACGGGCTCAGATCAATCAGGACAAAGATATTATTAAAAAGTATGAAACAGCACGGATCCCCAAGGAGCGTTGGTTTTTTCCCAATGTATCCGTTAACCAGGAAGGCCATGGCGATAAATACCGAATTGGGCGCCAGGGTCAGCGGCATATCGTGTAGTGATAAGATCCTCAGCGGGTAATGAATCGCGACAAACATGACCGATGTGGGGAAATTTGTGGGCCAAGAGAAAAGTCTTGACACCGCCGTACACCAAACGCGAATCCCAGCCCATCTGGCTGATTCTGGGACACTCCGTGGGCTGTTGCGGAGGTACCGACTTTGAGGGCAGTCGGGTTAGCTGAAGTGATGACAATTAGCCTTAGCGCCAACACATAGTCCTCAACGAATACGCCGGATGATCGTCCCGCTTACGACGGCGGATGACGGCTTCCCGCACGGTAAACTGCTGCGCCACCGTATTAGCAGCTGTTCCGACTAGTCGGGATGTACATCCCGAGACTGGGACTGCATCCACCGTTCCAGTCGCCCGGAGCTCTGCAAGGCTAAGCTCCTATGGTATTTATTGGCATGCCACTACCATACCATCGACCTCCCAATAATGGTCCATATCGTGCCCTAAAGATATCGGACCGCAATGGTCAACACGTTCAGCACGCGAACCTCTCGTATCAATCTGAAGACTCCGTGATGCGGTCCTCTACCATGTGCATGCATACCGCACACGCACTAGCGCGTGCCGCAACCCACCTTGTTTGCCCCGAGCCCACTCACTCTTATGGTATGGTTGATCCGTAAAAAAGGAGGATCTCATGTTCGTAAAAGATCAGGACCAGGTTAGAGAAGTACCTCTGGCCCGGCCACAGTCCGGCGAGAAAGTATGGATTGACGTTGCTCAACGGGATGTAGACTCGATCCGTGAGGCTATTCAAGTGCTCAAGTGGGATAACAACCTTCAGAGCATGTTGGGTGCGGCTCACGAGCGTGCGCAGTTGCAATACGTTGGCGCAGTTCTCGTATTGACCGTGTTAGTTCCGGACCAAGACCATAAGATGAGTGTCGTCGACATCCTCTTAGGACCCAATGTGCTCGTCACGGTACATCAGTCCCCAGTCCCCTTATTAACACTCCTCGCCCAAGAACTGCACGACAAGCCCCACCTTCTCGATTCCGCCCACTACTTGCTATACGAGATCTTGGAGCGCATCTCGGATAGCTTTCTGGAAATGATGGACCATTACGAAGAAGAATTCGATGAATTGGAGGACTCGGTCCTTAACGGCCATGATCGGGCCCACGACATTTTTGGTCTCCGCCACCAGCTCCATCGCATTCGCAGCGTGCTGGCCGACATGCGGCGGATTGCCGCCCGGTTGTCGCGGCGCCAATTCAGCGCCTCCGATGGAGAATCAGACGCCAACATTTTCGTTGACGTGTATGATGGCTTTTATCATGTCATGGATAACATTGATAGCCTGCGGGACAACCTCACGGGGTTGGTCGATTTGCAACTCAATCAACGCAGCACACGCCTCAACGAAATCATGAAGTTCCTGACCATTTTCTCCACAATATTTTTGCCCTTGTCCTTTATTACCGGTTTTTTTGGCATGAACCTGAAAAGCATGCCGGAGTTGGGGATCCCGTACGGCCAGGAATTTACACTTCTTTTGATGATCTCGGTAGTCGTCAGCATGCTGTGGGTGTTCAAACGGCGGCACTGGCTATAGACTAGCGGCCGTCAAACATAATCTGGCCGCCCCGCCATGTCATGCGGTTAGAGCCTTTTCGGTCAACCAACAGCACGTCAGCCAAAAATCCCGGCGCCAATGCGCCGAGATTCGGGTACCCCAAGGACCGAGCCGGGACGAGACTTGCAGCCAGAACGGCTTCAAACAACTCCACCCCCGTAAACTCCTGATACAAAAACACCGCGCGCATCAGGGTTAACGTCGACCCCGCCAAACGGCCATCCGCCGTACGCGCCACTCCGTGGGCGACTCGGATGCTCTGGCCTCCCAAATCATACGTACCGTCGCGCATCATGGAAGCCCGCATAGCATCGGTCACCAACATCACTTGGCGAGGCCCCTTCATCTCAGCCGCCATCTTGACGACGGCCGGGTGCAGATGAATACCATCGGCAATCAGTTCAACGACCACCTGAGGATGGAATAGGGCTGCGCCGGCTAAGCCAGGATCCCGGTGATTCAGACCGGTCATCGCATTAAAGAGGTGCGTAACATGTCGGACCCCCTTGTCAAACGCGGCGATGGCTTCATCAAATGTGGCATTGGAATGTCCTAACGAGGGGGCAATTCCACAGTGCAGTCCAAAATGAATCAGTTCATCGGCATCGGGCAGTTCCGGAGCTAAAGTTATACGCCGGATTAGAGATCCAAAGCGCCGATAGTACGTTTCCAATTCCAACAGCGAGGGCCGACGCAATACACTGAGCGATTGGGCGCCGCGTCGGTCTGGATGAATGAAGGGGCCTTCCAGATGGACCCCTAAGAGTCCGCACTGCGGGTCACGCTCGCGGAATTGGCGGATAGACTCGAGGACCCGGGTCAGTGTCACTTGATCGCCCGACATAGTAGTAGCCAGATAACGGGTGCATCCCACTTGGGCTAAAGTCGCATCAATGGCCGAAAGCGCCTCTGGCGTGGCGTCCATCACGTCATAGCCGCCGATGCCGTGAATGTGCGCGTCGACCAATCCGGGGACAATCCAGCCATCCTGCCAATGAATGGTAGGCTTTTTCGTCGGAGTCAGATTAACCTCAACGATATGGTCGCCATCCATTATGACCTCGCCTTCAGACACGATACCCTCCTGCAGCACTAATTCGCCGTGCAGAACTGTCAAGTTGGCCACCTCTTCACCTCGGTTCTCTTCATTTTGCCGATTATCGGCCGCGTCGCCGCCTGGATCCTAGCACCGTCCCTTTGTACACCGGTTAACGGGAACGCGGGAGGGCTGCCTGATTGGGAGATCCAGACCAATCGGTTAGCAATTCGGACGCGGCCTTATTGGCATGGCGAATGCAATCGGATACGCCCACCCCATCCCAATAGGCTCCAATCATCTTGAGACCAGGTATTGCGGCTTGGGCGTTGCGAAGATGCCGCATGGCTTCTTGGTGACCGACCAGGTATTGCGGCATGCCTTGGGGAATGCGAAAAACCCTTGCGAATCGGGGCGCCTCCGTAACTCCCATCACGTATCCCATCTCGCGCCGAAACTTAGCCAAAATCTCATTGTCACTGTCCTTGAGCAGATCAGGTTGGTCGGCCCGACCAAAAAAAGCCCGGATCGGTACAAGATCGGCACGGTCAGGATAATCCCATTTGGCACGGATCCAGGTTCCCGCCGTCATGTCGATACCTTCTCCCCGCGGCACCACAAATCCTGTCGCTGACAGTTCGCGACCCATGGCGCTCTCATCATAGACCGCGCCTACCACCGCTAAGTCAGCATAGGGAATATCCGTGAGTATCTTCTTCGTGGATTCATCGAGAAATGTTAATACCCGGGCAGCCTGAAATGCCGGTAGGGCGGCAACCACGTCGGTCACTTCCAAGGTTCGGCCATCCGAATGCACCATATAGCCGCCTCTCCCCCCTGTCACCCGAATCACCGGTTCCCCGAGATGCACCGTAGCCGCCTCACTAATGATCTTTGCCAACCGCGTTACCAACGACTCAATGCCAGAAGTCAGCGACACGAACATTCCACCCCCCGAGGATCCCTTCGAAGGTTGAGCCTTCAACGCCCGTTGTGCCTCACGGATCAAGCTGATTCCCCGTGATTGGTAGTCTAGGAGTTGCGGGGCGGTCACTCGTAGACTCAACCGATCAATATCGCCGGCATAGATCCCCGCTAATATTGGGGCCGCAATCCGGTCGACATAGCCATCGCCAAATCGGTATCGGAGCAATGAACCCAGCGACAGATCATCCAAGATGGGTCTTGGGGGCAGCACCAGGTCACCCCAAAGACGCACTTTTTCTCCGAGAGCTAAGAGTTCCGTGGTCCACAGCGCATTCAGGCGCGTCGGAATCCCCGCCCGCACGCCTGGCGGAATGTCGTGAAAGTGACCACGATGGAAGATATACGCCCCATGGGTGTGGGGATTGGTACCCATAATCTGATCGCCCAAGCCCAACTCCCTCACTAACTCGAGAGCTTCGGGCTTGCGTTTAAGAAACGAGTCGGGACCTCCTTCTAAGACCAGGCCTTGGCTTAAGTCGCTTTGAATTATACCGCCCAGCCTCTGATCGGCTTCATACAGAACGACTTCGACGGGTTCCGTATGACTGGCCGACACTAAACGGTAGGCGGCCACCAATCCGCTAATCCCTCCACCCAAAATGGCCACTCGGCGGGTCATCGGGCCGTATCTTCCACAATCTGCGCCAATACCTGAATGAAGTCCCTATCATCGTTTAAGGACGTTGTGCGTTCCACATGCATGCCAAGCTGGTGCGCATGGTCTTGGGCCTGGATGTCCAAATCATAGAGAATCTCCAAGTGGTCCGAGACAAAGCCGCAGGGACAGATGATAGCTTGAGTGACCCCATCCTGGCGCATCTGTTGCAGTTTTTCGAGGATATCGGGCCTCATCCACGGCTCACTCGTCCGACCCGCGCTTTGCCACGAAAAAGTGTAGTGATCCGTGCCTAATGATGTGGCCACTAAGTCACCAGTTGTCCTCAATTCGTCGGGATACGGGTCACCGTCTTGGAGGATGCGTTGGGGAAGGTTGTGTGCTGAAAAAATAATGGGGAGATTCTCTTGCTCCGCCTTGCTAAAACTCTCGCGAGCCTGTTCGATGCGCCGACGCAAGAGTTCAATTAACCCAGGCTCTGCCGCCCATGACCGAATTCCCCGCCAGGTCATAGGTCTATCCAGTTGATCAATCGTAGTCTTCGCCTCCTGAAGATATTTCCCCACACTCATCGAGGAAAAATGGGGAGCCAACACCAATCCGACCGCCCTTTCAATACCGTCGGCCGCCATGGCCTGGACTCCCTCGTGAATAAAAGGCGATGCATGCTTCAGCCCCAAGAATACGCGATATGCGTTGGGCCCGCACCGTTGGTCCAGCGCTGCCTGCAATCCGCAAGCTTGGCGCTGAGTAATCAACGCCAACGGTGATAGCCCGCCAATGGCTTCGTAGCGTGCGATAAGGTCTTGAACCTGTGCCTCAGTGGGCGGTCGCCCGTGCCGTATATGGGTGTAATAGCGTAAAACATCCTTCGGGCCACTAGCAGTTCCATAGGCCATGAGCAAGACGCCCCAGGTCATGTTGGCTCTCCTTCCTGTCTCAACCTGGTTTGGGATACTGATGCACCCAGGCCGCTACCTTTTGAAGAACTGTTGGGTCAGTCTCTTTGGGTACACCGTGCCCCAAGTTAAAAATATAGGCATCGTCACGCGCCATCGCATCCAGGATAGCTGTAACACCAGCCTGAACGGCCACGGGTCCGGCCAAAAGACACTGCGGGTCCAAATTGCCCATGAGAGCGATTGATGGGCCCACCACTCCACGGGCCTGACTCAAGGCGGTGCGCCAGTCCAGCCCTAACACGGTAGCCCCACTGCGAGCCATCTCAGCGATTAAATGCTGGGTCCCTATCCCAAAATAGATCAAAGGCACGCCCAACGGCTTTAGAGCCTCAAAAATCTTCCGCATGTGGGGCAAGATCAGGGTGCGATAGTCTTCCTGAGAGAGCGCCCCTACCCAACTATCAAACAGTTGGATTGCCGCCGCACCCGCCTTCACCTGGTTCGCACAATGTTCAACCACCATCGCGCAGAGTCGTTCCATCAACGCGTAAAAGGCCCCAGGATGGTTCCACATCAGGGCTTTGGTCTCTTGATAGGTGCGTGACGGTCCCCCTTCGACAAGATAGCTGGCTAAAGTAAAAGGCGCCCCGGCAAAGCCAATCAACGGTACCCCCGCCAACTTCTCCACACTCAACGCGACGCCTTCGTAAACGAATTCCAAGCGGTCGGACTGAAAGGGCGGCATACCATGAATATCAGCGGGCCTTCTAAGAGGCGACTCCACAATGGGCCCCACATTTTCGCGAATATCGTACCGGATGCCCAGCCCGTCGAGGGGAATCATGATGTCCGAAAACAAGATAGCCGCGTCCACATCTAACATCCTCACCGCTTCAACCGTCACATCAGCGATTAGCCGCGGGGAACGAGCCAACTCCAACATCGTGTAACGGGTTCTCAGTGCACGATATGAGGGTTGATACCGCCCCGCTTGGCGCATAAACCACACTGGCACCTGATCGTGGGGTTCGCCACGGCACGCCTTTAGAAACCGACTCGTGTTGACTTGGGAACCCCCCTTTGCATCGCCAAAATTATAGCATAGGCCATCCAGATTGCAGTCTTTGTCTGGCATCCCTATACTGAGACAAAAGTCCTATTCCTAGGGCAACTTTCCATCAGACGAGGAGCGCGATCCCTTGCAAGACGGATATTATCGATTCCCCACGGTGTACCAAGACTCCGTAGTATTTGTGTCGGAAGACGATCTGTGGCAGGTGCCCATCACCGGTGGTCTGGCCCGCCGCCTCACTACTGGTCTCGGGTCTATATCTCATCCGCATTTCTCTCGGGATGGTCGTCAGATTGCCTTTATCGGTAAAGAAGAGGGCGATCCCGATGTGTACGTTATGTCAAGCCAAGGGGGGCCCATCCGCCGCCTCACCTATCTCGGCAGCGGTGCCGCCATAGTCGGATGGCATCCGGACGGGCGCATCATTTTTTCCACCTATTATGGGAAACCCTTCCTCGCCTGGCGGTCCCTTTATGCAGTCCCCCCAGAGGGTGGTGAACCCGAAGAGTTGCCCTTTGGCAGAGCGTCTTGGGTTTCATTCGGACCGGAGGGCCGTATCGTGTTGGGACGGCCGGCAACCGACAGTTCGCGTTGGAAACGCTATCGAGGCGGCACCCGCGGCGTCTTATGGATCGATCAGAAGGCCGACGGCCAATTTACGCGTTACGCCCGCGAGGACAGTAATCTCGTCATGCCATTATGGATTAACGATCGCATCTATTTCATCTCCGATCATGAAGACCACGCCAATCTGTATTCCATGAATCCCGACGGACAGGACATGCGCCGTCATACCCAGCATGAGGACTATTACATCCGCCACTTGGACTCCAGTGGGCAAAACCTCGTGTATGCGGCAGGGGGTGACCTCTATCGGTATAACCTCCGGCAAGAATCTTCTCAAAAGATCGAGATAGCGTTTCACTCACAACGTACCGGGCGGGAAGTGAAACACGTGAATGCCGCCGATTACTGGTCCGAATACACATTCTCGGGGAAAAATGATTCGCTCCTCATCACCACCCGCGGTAAACTTTTTCATTTGGACCCCTTCGTGGGGCCGATACAGCCCTTAGGCGTCAGTCAAGGGGTCCGCTATCGGCTGGCGCAGTCCATCGACTCTGAGCAGTACCTAACCGTGTCGGATGAAGGCGGAGAGGATCATCTTGAGATTCGCCAGATCGGATCGGAGCCGGTCGAGGCGGTGACCCGCATTCCCGTTCACGTTGGTATTGTCGAAGAAATCAAATGTGCTCCCAACGGGCAGTTCGCAGTTTTCTCGACGGAGCGGCAGGATCTGTGGCTTTTGGACCTCAAAACCTTAGACCTCACTCTTATTGCCCACACCGATCGCGACCACATCGCTGGATTCGATTGGGCGCCTGACAGCCGGTGGATCGCGTACGCGCTGCCAGGCCGCTATACCACGCCCTTATACCTTTATGAATTGGCCACCAAGCTTTCCCACCAGATTACCCAGCCGGTGCTCACGGATCGACGCCCCGTCTTTGATCCGGCGGGTCGCTACCTTTACTTTTTGTCTAAGAGGGTCTTTAAGCCGGTGTTAGACCATATGAAGTTCGAACGGTCTTTTCCGAAAGGCGAAATCCCTTGCCTGATTACTCTAGCCAAAGACACCACCTCACCCTTTATCCCCAAGCCCAAGCCCCTAGTCCCCCCCAAGGCAACCGGTGACGAAGCTCCTGGCAGCGAGTCTGTCACCACTATCGATTTGGAGAACATAGACGAACGAATCTTGGCGTTCCCCGTCAAAGAGGCGATTTTCCATGACATTCAAGCAGGACACGATCGGGTATTTTGGACGAAAAGTGAGCCCCGCGCCGAAGTTGAAGAGGACGACGTCTTTGGACAGCCCCCCGCCTATGCCGAACTGGTCCAGTATGACTGGGCGAATCTCAAAGAAGAATCCCTGCATAGCCATGTGACTAGCTTTACCCTCTCTAAAGATCGAAAGGTCATGGCAATTCGCATCCGTTCTGAACTCCGGGTCATCGAAGCCGGGCACAAAGTTGATGCCAAAGAAAATAAACCCGGCCGCCAGAGTGGTTTGGTTGACTTCAAGCGCATCCACGTCCGAATCGAACAGCTGGCCGAATGGTACCAAATGCAAAGAGACACGTGGCGGCAAATGCGCGAAATATTCTGGGTGGCCGATATGGGTGGCGTCGATTGGGACAACGTTTATGATCGCTATCGAGCCCTCATTCCTCGCATTACCACGCGCAGTGAATTGGCAGACCTTCTGTGGGAAATGCAGGCCGAACTGGGAAGCTCGCATGCCTACGAATATGGCGGCCACTATCGCACTGAGCCCCGGCACAAAATTGGCTTTTTGGGAGCCAGCTATCGCTTTAGCCAAGACGACAACGGCTATAGAGTGACCCACTTGGTTCACGGCGACAGCGCTAATCCCGATACCCAATCGCCCTTGCTGACGCCCGGCGTCAATATTCAGGTCGGGACCATTATTACAGCGATTAACGGAGAGCCGCTGGGGCCGGACATCCCCCCGGGAGCCCGCCTCATGGACACGGTCGGCCAAGACGTCAGCCTTTCGCTTCGGGACGGGTCGGGCACACGCACCGTCACCGTCCGCCCGGTAGCATCTGAAACCCCAGCGCGTTACCGTGAATGGGTAAAAACCAATCGCCGTACTGTTCATGAAAAGACCAACGGTCGGGTCGGCTACATCCACATCCCCAACATGGTGAATACCGGATTTGGTGAATTCCACCGATCCTATTTGGCCGAATACGAGCGCGATGGCCTCATCGTGGATGTGCGTTATAACTCCGGAGGCATTGTCTCACCGCTCATTCTGGAAATCCTCAATCGTAAGCGCATCGCGTTCACCAAATGGCGCGGAGGCTTTCTCCAAGCCTATCCTTACGAGAGTCCGACCGGTGCCATGGTCGCGATTACCAACGAATTGGCGGGATCAGACGGGGATATCTTTAGCCACAACTTCAAACTCATGCAGTTGGGTCCCCTGATTGGCACTCGAACTTGGGGCGGCGTCATCGGAATAGGTCCCCGCTATCCCCTCGTGGACTGGACCACCGTCACTCAGCCGGAGATGGCCTTTTGGTTTAAAGATGTGGGACTAGGCGTCGAAAACTATGGCACCGACCCCGACATTCCCGTCGAGGAAACGCCCCAAGCCATGGCGCGTGGCGTGGACGAACAGTTGGAGCGGGCGATTGCCGAAATCCTTAAAATACTGAGCGATTTCCATCCTCTCGTGCCGAATTACGAAAATCGCCCCCATCACCAACCTAAGCCCTTGCACTAAGAGGGATGCGGATTAAAGTGGCCCAAAGAGGAGACTCAATTTCGAGGCGATTAAAAGGAAATGGGAAACGTGGTATATGTCTTTGGCGACGAGTCAAGGAACTTGGACTTTAGCAATAACCAAGGAGTGTCACGCTATTTCATCAAAATGCAGCGCGGCGGACGCAATGACGGCGTTCAAGCCGGGCGTAGTACTGCCCTTCGGGGATCAACGACCGCAGGGGGAGGAGCCGCGTGAGAGAAGCCGCTTTCTATACCTTTGCATCACGCGCGCCCGGGGGCCGTCGATCCGCACTACACGGGGCCGCGTTGTGACGTCGTCTTTGTCGACTATCTCCAATTGTTGCGGCCGTCTTCGAAGGTGTCGTCGCGCGAGCAAGAAGTGAGCCGGATTGTGACGGAGCTCAAGCATTGGGCGCCGTGATCGTCGACTGATTGTGGGCCTGTCGCAAATGACCCGCAAGGTAGAGGAACGGTCGGATCGGCGTCCCGTGTTGGCCGACTTGCGTGAATCCGGGGCATTGGAACAAGTGGCCGATGCGGTTGTGTTTATCACCACGACGATTCGGATTCCGCGGACTTGATTGTGGCTAAAAACCGCAACGGGCTGACTGGAGCAGTTCCCCTCCGGTGGCACGGCCAGACTATGCGGTTTATGCCGCGGGGATTTGGGGTGTACGGGGCGGAGCCATGTCGATTTGAAGCCGTATAGTGCGGTAGTCGTCCGATGGTTTAAGACGTTGGCGTAAGAGTTTGGCCAATAATACTGGTGGCTTTTTAGACCTTGGAACGGCTCGTTGCATGGATTCCGTGCGGCAGGTGTTTTTCCATCTATGTCCTTTGCCAATCGTTGACTACATTCGTTACGGTTCAACGTCTCGGATTGCTTTTGTCAAAGGGACTGTAATGGTTGCCGCTCCTTGATCGTTGGCATAATAAGTGCTATCAATTGATAGCAGAGGAGGGGTCACAACGGTGAATGAACGACTGAATGGCTGAAATGTCGGAGGTTCGAGGTTTTTTACTCGAAATGAAAATATCGTTGGGCTTGAGAGAATTGCGTTTTGTCGAGCGGGACAAAAATATTGCATCGATGGCTGAAATCGGTATTTTGCAACGCGACGTGCCGGGTATTCTAAGGACAGTTCAGGCGTCCGATTACTGTGAGGGCCCGCTCGACGATGATAAAGGGCAAAATAAAAGTTGGTGGGTGTTCGGGCCCGAACATGAAGGAGAAACGCTGTACGTTAAGGTGTGCCTGGTCCGGAAAAACGGTTCACAGGTAGAATGTCTTTCCTTTCACAAAGCCGAGCGGCCGTTGATCTATCCATTTCGTTCATAGAGGAGGCCAGAGAAATGGAAGTGTACTGTGCGAACTGTGGGCAAGATCGCCGTGTTGCCATCGTAGAGCGTCGAGAGACATACCCCGTGCGCGGAGAGCCAATCACTGTTGACGCAAAAGTCGCTGTATGTCAGACCTGCCATCAAGACATTTCCGTCGCATCGCTCGATGACGATAATCTTGAAACGGCTTTCAACCAGTACCGTCAGTTGCATGGGTTTTTAACAGCAAAAGAAATCGTTCATCTTCGGGAACGTTACGACTTGTCTCAGCGACGATTAGCCGGTTTGTTAGGATGGGGAGCTATCACGATTCAACGGTACGAAAATGGTGGAATACAGGACGTTGCACACGATCAAATACTCCGTTCGCTCTCGGATCCAAACGCCGTAAAATACTACCTCTTACAGCCCAGCTGTCGACTGACACCTGGACAACGGGCACAGCTGGAAGCGGCGTTGCAGGCGCGACCGACCGTCGCGCCGTGGGAACGCGTCAAGGCGGAGTTAACGCGGGCGATGAATCGTGGGGGCATAGAACAAGGATTTCGATCTTTTGATGTCGAATGGCTGGAGCAAGTTGTGCTATGGTTTGCCGTTCATGTGCCGGGAGAATTGTATAAAACTAAACTTGCGAAACTCTTGTGGCTTGCCGACTTTTGGCACTTCCGCCGAGAGCGTGTATCCTTGACAGGGTTGGCTTATGCCCGAGTGCCGCACGGTCCTATGCCCGACCACTATCTGGCCTTGCTTGACGTGATGGAGACGGATGGTGTGGTGACACTCAACGAAGATGACTTCGATCCCAAAAAAGCTGCGATTATACCGCGAGAACCGTCGGATGATGCAGAGTTTTCCGCCGTGGAAATGGACACGTTGCGTACCATCTTGCGCCATTTTGGCGCGAAACGGGCGGTAGACCTAAGCGAGGAGTCGCATCAGGAAACGACGTGGGTTAGGCGGGCTGATGGAGACATCATTCCGTACACCGAAGCCGACACGCTTCGCATGCTCGATGGCCTACTCGTCCCGGATGCGCAGAATCCTTTCGCGTAACAGCACCGATGTTCGTAGGAAGTGCTTCTAAGACAGTCGTTGCACATTGCTGCGGCTGTTTTTTGATGTGCGTCGACACCGTTGAGTAAAATCCCTGCGTAGAATGAGACGAGATTGATCCATGCCATCGTACATCGACCCGCACAAACTCACGCCCCATAGTTCTAATGCTTTATTTGATCCGCTGCCCGAAAATGTGTATCAAACCTTAAAGAATGATATTGCCGAGCTTGGATTTCGCGACGCGTTGCAAGTCACAGCGGGCTTCACGATTATTGCCGGACACTATTGCCGACGATTGGCGATGCGATTCAAGGCCTGTCCGGGGACAATCTGGTATCCGACTTGACCCTGCGATATCTCCGAAACGCAGTAGGGGTGGTCAGGGCACGATACGATTAGTCGACGCCCATGGATTTACGATGGGTACCACGCCGGTTTCATCGCCTTATGAATTCTCCTGGTCATTCCCCCCGTCGCCACTGGATTATTAACGCTCTTGGCGGAGGTCCAATGGCGTTAATCGCAATGGTCAGCGCAGTTTGCCGGAGTCATCGGGGCGAGTCTGTTTGCCATCAGTGGTTTTTACACGCATCGTATCCGTGTGGACCTCGATGAAAGCTTAGTACACCACTTGATTTGCCCTATGGGACGCAAATCCCCAGGGCTTCGCGAGTATTGATGCTTTGTTTATGGCCCACACATCCGCCTTATCAATGACCGCCCCCAGGGTGAAAGATGCGGCAGGAATCCTCGAAATGCGTTAGGATGAAGGTAGACAGGAAGGAGGCTATCCCATCGACGAATGGCGTAAATCCTGGCACTGGGGACAGGAATATTTCCGTGATGTGCGCCCGGCTGTCATAGGTGGGCTCGAACCGCTTTACAACCGGGCCAATGTCATCCCCAACCCTCGATTAAGGGAACAGGCTCTGTCCTCGCTTCAAACCAAACAGTTCCATTGTGAAGGAGGCGGCGTCTTTGGGGGACCGTCCCGCGACCAAAGGGGGCTACTCTTTAGCTTCCTGGTGCCCTATCAAACGTTATGTGATTATTTGGATACCGTAACCGATCGGGGACCCTCCCAAGATCCTGTGAACTTGCGAGCACTACATCAATCCCTGTTGGACGCGGTAAATCCCAACGCTCCCACGCACGCGTATTACCGCTATCATCCAGACCAAGATGACGGGGAATATGCGCAATCCTTAGTACAGGATGCCCGGGCCGCGTTGTTACGATTTCCTGGCTACAGCGCCGTCCAAGAGTCGCTGACTACACTTGTCAAGTTATACGTGGATCTGCAGGTTTTCAAGCACGGTCCTACGGACCAAAGGATCCGGCGCCTCACCGAATGGTTTAATGGACATTCCGCAACGGGGCTAACCTCGGAACTTTCGTGGTGGGAATTTTCTGCGGCCGCCGGATCGACCCTCGGTCTCTTCGCGCTTTTGAATTTGGCTTTAGACCCCAATCCCGACCCCGCCATAGTAGACCAGGTCATGTCCCTTTATTTTCCGTGGCTGGGAGCCCTACACATCCTATTAGACTATTACGTCGACCAAGAAGAAGATCGTCTGGGCGGAGACCTTAATTTTGTTACATACTATGCATCAAAGCGCCAAGCGGTGGACTCCATCCGCCGCATCTACCGCCGCATCTTGCGCGAGGCCCAGCACTTGCCGGACGCCGCGTTTCACCGATATGTCGCCAAAGGTCTTTTAGGCTTTTATCTCTCCGACCACAAAGTGCGTTGGCGCCCCTCGCCGTTCACCTGTCAACTCCTGGCTAGTGGCGGCACGATTAGCGTCGGGATCTATTTCGCCGCCCTGGTGGGCAGATCCCGCTAAATATCGCGGTCTTTTGCGCGAGCGGACCGGTGAACATACACGGCCCGGGCCACAGCCCATAGGTCAAACCCATAAGCGCCGTCTAAGGCCTCATAAAGTGGCCGCAATCGATGGGTGCCCAGACGGTCCATGATGGACCGCATCAGGGCGTAATCCTTTTCCGAAAACAGTTGCAAAACATAATGCTTCCAGTCCTCTTCGGGTGCATTTTCGATCCACTCGATGAGATAGGCGCGAACCGTACTTTCGGTGCGCCCCACTTCCCCCGCCACTTGATTCCAAGGCGTCCCTTTGCGAAAGTGCCAGACAGCCCGATCCCGTGCGGATGCCGGATCGATGCCCTCCGCATCGATATGATCAGGCTGGCCAATCACTGCAAGTAGTTGATCTTGGTATTTTCTAAGCCTTTTGGGCCCCATCCCACGGGATTGCGCCAATTCTTGAAGCGTCGAAGGTCGTTTAATGGCGATGCCCATGAGATCGGCATCACTTAGCACCATGTAGGGTGGTATTCCCTCCAATTTAGCCTGATCCAGCCGCCATAATCGCAATCGATGCGTCAAATCCGCATCCGGCCGCTTCACGACCGGCACGCTAGCGGGCGCCTGGCACCGATCACAGCAAGGCTTTTCGGACCGTACCGTTTGATTATAATAGCGCAGCAAAACGGTGCGCCGACAATCGTTCGCCTCGATATAACCCACCATGTGCTCAAACAGGCGACAGCGCTCTTCCCAAAGCCTAATCATGCGATGCAACACCGCTTCGCCCTGGCTTTTCACGTCATCCGACAAACGGGTCACGCGAATGCCTCGCATAACGGGCTCCGTCAGCACCGTCCCGCGATCCTCCAAAAAGGAGAGCACGACCGTAACGGGGACCTGATGCGGGTCCAGTTCCCAGACCACCGGTCTATCCAGGGGTTGTGCAGCCACACGATTGACCAGGGTGCGCACTGCCTCAGAATCGGGCCGATCATCCCGCATCCACTTTTCGCGCCGATAGAGATCGTGGGGCTGTATCACCATGCTAACCTCCGCGGGCCGCCCATCTCGCCCAGCCCGACCAATTTCCTGATAGTAAGCATCGAGGGAGTCCGGCACACCCACATGAATAACGCGACGAATATCCGCCCGATCAATCCCCATCCCGAAAGCAGTGGTCGCCACCACAATTCGAATCGAGCGGTCAGCGAATCCCTGTTCAATGGCACGGCGCTGGGACGGTTCCAATCCAGCATGGTAGGCACAGACTGCTTCGCTCAGCGACTGTCCAAGCACGCCAGCCCATCTTTGTGCACCCTGGCGGCTCGGGGTGTAAACAATGACGCCCCCATCGGTTTCCCGTGCCAAGCGGGTCACCTGCTGGCGTTGTTGGCTGGTGCTGGACACCATCTTCACCGCTAAGAAGAGGTTAGGTCGATCGACGGGTCCATCGATCATCCCAAAGGGTTCCCGGTCCAACGTCAGGTGCCAGCGGATGTCTGCCCTGACGCGGTCCGTGGCCGTCGCGGTGAGAGCCAAAACCGGTGGATTGCCGACAATCTCGCGGAACTTTCGGATTCTCCGGTACTCGGGGCGAAAATCATAGCCCCATTCCGAAATGCAGTGCGCTTCGTCCACCACCAATAACCGCGGGGGTTTGTCGCGCATGCTCCTTCGAAAACGGGCATCGACCAGTCTTTCCGGAGCCACATAAAGGAGACGGATGGCGCCCTTTGTCCATTCCGTGATAACAACGTGCTGCTCAGATTCGGTCAACTGTCCCGTCAAGGCATAGCTATTGATATGGAGCGCACGCATGCGGGCGGCCTGATGATGCATGAGCGCCACCAGCGGAGAGACCACCAAGACCTGGTCATCCCAAAACACACTAGGCAATTGATAGCAAAGAGACTTACCGGCCCCGGTGGCGACCACCGCCAATACCGATTGACCGGCTAGGACGCGGGCAATCACGGCTGCCTGAAATGGATGCAACGCGCCAATCCCAAAACGCCCAGTCAATACTGTGTGAAGCCGATTTTGATCGGATGGCGTCATCAATACCGAGCTCATACCAAACCGGGCGCACGACCGAGCCTTTGCCAAGCCTTCAAGAACTCTGCCCAGATTTGGTTCTCATCGTCCTGAATCCAATGCCAAGCGCTGTCCTGGAATGTTTTCAGCCCGCCTTCATCGATCCACCCGCGGTGGTAGGCGTAATGCATAAAAATCAATGCCGTCGTGAGCACGTCGTGACTACAATACTGCCGGATCGTATCAATATCGCCTTCAGAAAAGAGCTCCAGAACATCCCGACCATCCACGCCAAGTTTGCCTGGGACGCCGACCACCAATGCGGCCTCGTCTAAACTCACCTTGGAAGACGCACCATATCCACTCAGCGTATCCATAAGATCGAGATGGGACTCCTCATCGAACCGCTTGCGATAGCCATGATACGGTTCACCCACGCGATAAAAGGCGGAAACCGGGATACTGTGATGAAGCGCTCGCCAAAGCAGTGTCGGAATGTCAAATCCACCGCTATTCCAACCTACTAAACGAGGCTTCAAATCTTCAATGACCTGAAAAAAATCGCGTATGATTGAGGCTTCCCCGTCGTGAGGGGCCCCCAAGGGGCCCAAGCGCCGAATGACTCCCGTCTCGTCGATGAGGGCAGCCGCGATCGCCACCACTTGATGAAAGGGAGGCTTTAAAAAATCCGAGCGACCGTCTGTCTCTTCCCTGCGGCACCGCATCATTTCCTGACCGATGGCCTGATCGGTTGTCTTTTCCTGTATATTCAACCACCGTCGGCCAATTTCGGCATCGGGTACGGTTTCGATATCAAAAACCATCCAGTAGCGCATAACCTCCCCCTAACTCATTAGAAACGGCCTCGGGGCCGATGGACCGCACAATACCCGGACAGCGACTCGTCGCAGCGCGAACACAGTGGTGCGGCACAGACCGTGCAATATGAGACGGCCCACCGATGGTGAGCACGACACATCAATTCCCGTAGATCGACGGGCCGATAGGGGCGCGACTGCGGCCGGCGTGGAGGGGGTGTCGAGGTCTTTTTGGGGACTTCGGCGCGGCCCTGGGTAATTTCCCGGTAGGCCCAGGTCACACGCTTCATAATCTCTTCGTGCCGGGCACGTTCCTTGGGATTCGCCGCATATTGATCAGGATGGTTCATGCGAACCATCCTTAAATATTGAGCCCGGACCATGTCATGGGATGATCCAGGAGGCACACCTAAAATACTCCAGGCATCCTCAGCGGTCCGAGTCATAGCGTCTGCACTCCCGAAAGGGCTTGGTTCACATCGAAAAGCAAGTCCTCTACGTCTTCAATGCCCACCGACAGCCGAATTAACCCATCGACGATGCCCCGCTTTGCGCGTTCGTCATGTGGCACTGCCGCATGGGTCATGCTGGCCGGATGACCTGCCAAGGATTCTACGCCACCTAAACTTTCTGCGAGAGAAAACAGGTTGAAGCGCTCTAACACCATTTTCGCGACGGCCATGGCGTCACGATGCGCCGCCGGCTTGACCACGAAGCTCACCATGCCGCCTGGGGTCTTCATTTGGGATGTGGCTTGTTTGCCCTGATAGGATGGATAATACACGGTCTGGACAGCCTGGTGGGTGGAAAGAAAATCGGCAATTTTCTGTGCGTTATGGGCATGCCGCTCCATACGCACCCCTAAGGTTTTCAAGCCCCGTAGGGTTAGCCAGGCCTCAAACGGTCCGAGCGTTGCACCAGCCGTATTGCGAATGAACTTCAGTGTCTTGATGATCTCGGGATCTTGGGCAATGGCGACTCCACCGATCACATCCGAGTGCCCCCCAATATATTTGGTGGTGGAATGCACCACCACGTCCGCACCCCAATCTAAGGGGTTTTGATTGTACGGGGAGGCAAACGTATTATCGACCACAAGCCGCGCGCCACATTGCTTGGAGACATTCGCTACCGCTTTAATGTCAATAACCCCTAACAGCGGATTGGAAGGCGTTTCTATCCACACGAGTCGCGCCGACGAGCGCTGAATGACCTCCGTCAGTTCGTCAAGAGAGGCCATGTCTACATAGTGCGTCTCAATGCCTTGGGGACGATAGACTCGCTCCAGAAGGCGGTACACCCCCCCATAGAGGTCAAGTGCCGCCACGATCTGATCCCCTGGTCCCAACTCCCTTAAAATAGCATCGCTGGCAGCCATGCCCGAGGAAAAGGCCACGGCGCCGATCCCATGCTCTAGCGAGGCTAAGGCTTCTTCGAGGGACTCCCGGGTGGGATTGTCGTTACGTCCGTATTCATATCCGAGATGTTTGCCTAATTCGGGCTGGGTATACGTCGACGTCAGATAGACTGGAGGAACCGTGGCGCCGGTTCTAGGATCTGGCGATTGCCCGACGTGAATAGCTCGTGTATTAAATCCCTGATCATTCGGCACAATTTTCCCTCCTGGTTAAATCCATTTAACCAGGTGGTAGCACATTTGAAAAGCGAGCCCGGAATATGCCGATCTAAGATCAGCTGTTCACCGCCACGGCATCCCACGACTCGTCTATGACTTGGCCATAGGGGTCTAATCTGAACGAAAACGTGGCCATGTGCGTATTGGGGTCAAAATATAGCCGGTCAAAACTTTGACTGGGCAACGGAACGATGTCGACATAGTGTTCAAAGCTTAGGGTCGTCGATTGGTCGGTCAGATAGGACGAAATCGAAGACGTTTGAATGGGTGGGCGATACCCCAGCCTCTGGATAATGCCCTTCATATTGATTGGAACGCTAAACGTCACGTACCAGGTATTGTCTCCGGTGTCTTGAACGGGTCCGTAGTTATAATTTCCTGGTATTTTCCATCGACCAATTTCGGATTGGTTTCCGGTAATGGTCAGAATGTTCGAGGCAATATCGTGGCCAGACAGGGTCGGCGTGCTTAATACTTCCTGCACGGGTCCCGGCATAATTCCTAAAGACTGCGGATTATAGTTGCGCAAAGTAATAAATAAAATTACTGCGAGACTTAAGGCCATCAGAGCGGCAATGATAACCGTACCGGATGGGATCGTGCGCATATCCATCCCCCCCCGCTACGATGTATATGGACCAACAGCGTGAATATGACAGGGTGTCGCACGCTCAAAGATACCGGGTTATTTGCTTGTCTTTGATCCGTTTCGCTGGTCTCAGTTCGCTCACAACATATCGAAGGGCGATCCCCGAACAGCCAAGATGTGCCAGGTCTCCTTGGTTTGGGAAGTATTTCACCCCGATATAGGCGGCTCATATACACCCTAAGACATGTAAATACGGTATGCTGAACAAGATCATTGATTTTCGATTTTCAAAAAAACAAAGGGGATACTATGCACAACTCCATGCCACTACCGATATGGAAACGCACCCTTGCGGTGATCGCCATCACCGTCTGGATGGTCTGGGCGTATGTTCGTCTCATGCCGCCGTCCTTCCTCATACGGCACGGACAGTTAATTGCCGCGCATTATGATGGGTGGTCATTTAAAAACCTTGCCTATTCGGATGTAGTGAAGTTATACGAAACCCGCAATCTTTTTATGCATTTGATGCCGTATATCCATAATCGCATTGAATACCCGGTCATCACCGGCCTTTTTATGACACTCACGGCACTCGGTCACGGTCTTGGCACTTACTTTGCGATCACTTTTGTTGTTTTTTGGCTCATCGCCCTGCTGATCTATTTTCTCATGGAACGTCTCGTACCGAGCCAAGCTATTTATTTTGCCGTTCTGCCGCTGTTGATGGTATATGGGCTCTTAAACTGGGACATGCTGGGCATTGGCTTCATGGTAGTTGCCTGGTATCTGTATCAGCGCCAATCCTACATTCCTAGTGCCATTCTGTTCGCTTTTGGGGTGTTCACCAAGCTTTTTCCCATATTTTTTCTGCCGTTTATCGTAGCCGAACTTTGGCGCAAACGGCAAGGGAAACTTTTAGGGCGCATGGTTTTAGCCTTTTTCGCGACTTCTCTTGTCATTAACGTGCCGTTTGCTCTGGGCAACCTTAAGAACTGGGCGTACTTTTTCACCTACAACGCGGGACGCGGGCTCGGTGCCGACATCTATGCCAATGAATGGGTCCACGGTATTTCCATTTCCGCCGCTAATTTCTTTTCCTTGGGCATGGTGGTATTAGCCACCTTATACTTCATGTGGCGCGTTTACCGAGGCGGTCGTGTCATCCAAGCTACAGCCCTAACCTTTACCGTGTTCTTGTTTGTCAATAAAGTGTACTCTCCGCAATACACGCTGTGGGTGTTTGTGCTGGCCATACTGGCTGAATGGCCCGTGTGGACGTATATCACCATTGCATTAGCGGGCTTGGTCGATTACGTGAATTCATTTACCGTCTTATATCTTCTGAGCGCCAAATCGACCGGAGCCGGTTGGTACGTTGGCCATGTGTTCTTCGTGGGAGTGCTGTATCGCTACGTCACTCTTGCCATTGCGGGAATCGGAGCCGGGATTGCGGAAAGTATTAGTAGTCCGGCGAAAAGGTCTCGCGGCATAACGCATGTAGTGTAGGGGGATGTCGGACTAACGGACGTTTTTTGGGTGTTAAGGTGCCCGACCGGGGAGCAACTACCCAAGGCATCAGCGAACATCGCCGGATAAATATGATGAACAGAAGTGGCGGGGCCCCAATCCAAAGGCATCTCTCAAACTCCCCCGCTAGGTGCCTTTGGCGGGGCACGCCGCGCGGTAGATGGAGACCGCCTTGATGTCTCGCTAACCTTATTCATGCACAACTAGGCTCACAAGGACAGCGGCTTTTCGAAACCTCCACGGGTCATCGCAACCGCCCCAAGAACGTTCGGAGTCCTGTGGGGGTTTTGGTTCCGGGTGCTGGTTCAATGGTAATGCCTACGGCCGTCGCGTCAGACACTGCCTCATGTGTGTGAACCCATAACGACTGATGAAGGCTGTTGACAACAAAAGTCCCGGTGCGATCTACCACACTTCGTAAACGTATCCCTTGGGAGGTGGTGTCACTTTGGAATAGCTAATCAGCATCCATCCGGTCTTGCGGCTAGCAAGGATATGCACGTCACCTACAAATGCCGTTCTCGTATGATGGAGCCTGGCCGCTGATCCTGTGACAAAGGTTCACAAGGCCAACGAGCCAACTGGTGCGCTCCTCCACACAAAACGCGGCCACACTAGGAAAGTGACGGTGGCAAGCAAAACTGCCGCTGTCCAAAAGAGGTGTCGTATTTTCCTGGGAAGCGTTGGAGCCACACGGGGCCAAGGGGCATACGCGTTAACCTAATCCGGCTGAATCGCATTGCAGACGTCGTTTGCGGGGGCGCTCTTCAGAGTACATCCGCCGCAAAAAGTCATAAAATGTACTCACCGCTGGCACCTCACGGGGGCTCTCCCATCCGCACAGATGACACAGCCACACGGATTGCCGGAACATCGCGACGCCATCCACCAGACTGGGAATCTGTCGCACCGTCATGAGGCCCGACGCCCGCAACAGTTGACCCGGGTCCCGCGCCGGACGGCCCCGATCGATGGCATAGCGGGATTGGGCCGCCTCGGCTTGCGCATCAAAGGTCGCGGTTAAGCTCCATCGCGTTTCCTTCTCCCAGGCTTTACGCGCGCGCCCCACGCGTCGTTCCACGTGGCTAAATCGGATTCAATTTGCGCCCAGAGTTGGGCATCGGTCAGCATGCTGCGTCACAGGGTCAGGCCCCTCTTCATCGGATTAACTGCAAAATATTGCCAGTCACCAAATTTTGGGGCCCGTGGCGCCTTGTCAAGAAATTGCTAGGGTTTACGCAAATTTTTGGTGGGAGACATCCCATCGACGATGGGGTCGATTGGGACGGACATTTTGGCCGATGATGACACTTAGTGTCATCACGACTAGGTGGGCAGTCTTCCACTTACTGGTGTTAGAAAATGCCGAGAGATG
>JAJZXX010000245.1 GCA_021806205.1 Bacillota bacterium
CCGCCGGCTTCCTTCGGATTCCACCTCACGATGGACACCCTTGCCTTTGGCTAACGGTTGGAACGGTCATCCCCCGTTCAGGACTTTCACCTTAAAGCACACGCCCATGCCGGGCGCACGAGGGGGGCGGTCCGGGCGGACCGCTGGATTTTCCAACACTTCCTGCCGTGACAGCGTTCACAGACAAAACCTTGTGGCCATCGTTGATCAAACAGGTACTCTTGGCACGCCTCGTCCGTGCCAAATTTTTTGATCCATTCCGGCAACGTCATCTTCGCCCACCCCCACTTGGTCACTCAATTTACCTAAATTATACCATGCTCTCTCCACTTACTGCGGGAAGCCTGACTTATCTTATGATGTATGTATTCATTTGAAGTGCCCGATGTCATCGCGAAAGGGCATCTCCAACCGTTATCGCCACGGGACGGATAGGCATGGATTTTTGTTTGCTATTTCGTTTTACACAAACCCCATCGACACTCGAAAAGAGATCCCATGCGCTAACGACAGGTCTTTTCGGTGAAGTTTTCACCTCAACGAGTATCCAGGGGGGAGGGGCTTCACCTAAAAAATTTGTCGTGGTAAAATAATGTTGCATGCAGGTAATTGAAAGGGGATGTCTCCTTGGAGTTTGCTCTGACACCCGAACAAGAAGAGTTAAGGGAGTGGGCGCACGGTTTTGCCGAACGGGAAATTCGTCCGGTGGCACAAGACTATGACGAACGTGAAGAGATGCCGTGGGACGTACTGCAAAAGGCTGCCAAGGCGGGGCTACTCGCGTACGCCATTCCGGAAGAGTATGGGGGCACGGGTCTTACCAGTCTTGTGACAAGTTTGGTGATCTCCGAAGAACTATTCTGGGGCTGTGCTGGAATTGCCACAGCCATGGGAGGCATTGGCCTGGCTTCACTGCCCATTCTGGAAATGGGGAGTGAAGAGCAGAAAAAAAAGTGGTTGCCGCTTTTCACCGACCCGGACCGGGTGAGGCTTGGCGCCATGTGCCTCACGGAACCTGAAGCAGGCTCCGACGTGGTCAATATGACTACCAAGGCCGTCCGCGATGGTCATGAATATGTAATAAACGGCACCAAAACCTTTATCACCAATGGCGGAATTGCGGACGTCTGTGTGGTGTTTGCAAAGACCAATCCGGACGCCGGCTACGCGGGCGTCTCGGCTTTCATCGTCGACGGTAAGGCCCCCGGATTGACCGGTGGGAAAAAGTTTAAGAAACTAGGGCTTAGGGCAAGCCATACAGCCGAGGTGCATTTTGAGAATGTCAGGGTCCCGGAAGATCAGCGTTTGGGTCCCGAAGGCCTGGCATTTATGGGTGCCATGAAAATGCTCGAACACTCGCGGCCATCGGTCGCCATTGCCGGAGTTGGAGTGGCTCGGGCTGCGTATGAATATAGCCTTCATTACGCCAAAGAACGCGTGCAATTTGGCAAGCCCATTATCCACAATCAAGCCGTGTCCTTCCCATTGGCCGAGATGCGCACCAAAATCGATGCCGGTCGACTCTTGGCCTTACGCGCCGCCTGGTTGGCCGACCAAAAACAATCGTGCAATCTTGAGGGGTCCATGGCCAAAGCCTATTGCGGTGATATGGCAATGGAAGTCGCAACTCAGGCGGTTCAAACTCTCGGTGGCTATGGCTATATGCGCGATTTCCCGGTGGAAAAATGGTTTCGCGATGCCAAAATTATGTCGATTTACGAGGGAACCAGCCAGATTCAAAAGCGCGTCATGGCGCGCTTACTTTAAATTATCCAGGAGGAGATCGCTCGTGAGCACCCAAGAAGTATTCGATGAATTAAACACTCGGCTAAGAGCCAAATCACCCCAACAGTTAAGCACCTCCCAAGGCGTATACCAGTTTGTTCTGACTGGTGAAGACCCGGGGCATTGGTATGTGGCGGTTCAGGAGGGTGGCTTGAGCGTAGCTCTAGGCGATGCTGAAAACCCAGGCGTCACCATTACTATGCAAGCGGAGGACTTTAAAGCGCTGGCCGCTGGTACCCTCAATCCCATGAGCGCGTTTATGGGCGGTAAACTCCAAGTGGCGGGCGACATGGGTCTCGCCTTAAAACTGCAAACCTTGATTGCGTAAAGCACTATCGCGCGCACCATTTTAGTTCTAAAGGAGCTGAACTATGCGTCAAGCCTACATTGTCGATGGGATCCGCACACCATTTGGTCGCCGCAACGGCGGGCTATCCCGCATTCGGCCCGATGATTTAGCCGCGGCAACTCTATCCGACTTGATAAGCCGTACCCACGTAGACCCCGCCTCTATCGAAGATGTTCGCCTCGGCTGCGTCACCCAGGTGGGAGAACAAGGCTATAACATTGGCCGTTTGGCCCCCCTCATTGCTGGGTTTCCCGTCGAGGTGCCAGGTGTTAGTATTAATCGCATGTGTGCCTCGAGCCTTGAGGCTGTGAATCAAGCTGCCCAAGCCATCCGCGCCGACGTTCACGATTTGGTTATTGCAGCGGGTGTCGAATCCATGTCGCGCGTAGCGATGGGGTCAGACGGGGCCACGTTCAGCGACGGCCTTTTGAGTCGCTTTAACATCGTTCCGCAAGGCTTGTCGGCGGAAATGATTGCGGAAAAGTGGAACCTTTCACGGGACGTACTCGATCAATTCTCACTGGAGAGCCACCGCCGGGCTCTTAAAGCCCAAGAGTCCGGGTTTTTCGCCGACGAGATTATTCCCGTATCGACTCAGGATGCCGAGGGCCGACCTGTCACCATTACTTTGGACGAAGGCCCCCGTGCCAATACTACCTTAGAGAAAATGGCCGGTCTCTATCCGGTCTTTAAGCCAGATGGGTGCGTGACCGCCGCCAATTCGAGCCAAATCACCGATGGCTCGGCGGCATTGCTCCTGGCTTCCGAAGAGGCCATCCATCAGCACCATTTGACACCTCGGGCTCGCATCGTTGCGATGACCGTGGTCGGCGTCGACCCCGTCATTATGCTGACAGGACCCATCCCCGCCACTGCCAAGGTGTTAAGCAAAGCTGGCTTAGCCTTTGATGATATCGATGTGTTCGAAATTAACGAGGCCTTTGCCTCGGTTGTCTTGGCCTGGGGTGAGGAATACCATCCCGATTGGCAACGGGTCAATCCCCATGGCGGGGCGATAGCGCTAGGGCATCCCTTGGGCGCATCGGGAGCGCGCCTCACGTTAACAGCGATTCACGAACTGGAGCGGCAAAAAGGGCGCTATGCACTCATCGCCATGTGTATTGGCTGGGGCATGGCAGTCGCCACTATTCTGGAACGGGTCTAAAGTCCCGAGCGGAGGATGACCACTCCAACCGTTAGCCCAAGGCAAGGGGGCCGCAAGGATATCAATAAGGGCGGGGCAGGCCCTGCTCGTGGGTGTCGCACATAAACCGCATCATATGAGCATTTTCCCCACGGTGGTACTCTGCCCTTGACGCACGCCGCAGTTCGCATTCCCGATGCGATCCTTGAGCTACCGTGGTTCGGCGGGAACTGGCTACGTACCAGCGCGACAAAAATCATCGTTTACGCCTATACGCAACGCGGGAAAGTTCTCGCCAAATTGCCGAAGCCGTCTACGAACAGCTTTCATTCGGGGATTGGCGGTCCGCCACCGCCGCCGGATTAAGGTGTTGGTGTACGACGAGGTCAGCTTCGAAGTCAAAATGGCCGCCTCATCACTCGCATCGAATGAGAGATCCGAAACCGGTCGCTTCACAGCCACTGTCAGCCAAGGAGCAAGCCCGATGGCGACGGCCTGCCAATTAGCGCACCCTGCGCACTTGTCAGGATGGACTTGTCAGCGCGCACACAACGTTTACCGAGAAAACCGTGAAACATGCGTCACGCCAGGTGCCAGGCGAACCTTATGGCTTTGTTGCACCAGCCCAAACTGTGCTTCTTTGGATGGTTCCCAGAAATAAGCCCATCCATTCGGATAGCCAGCCAATATCTGGTTAGTGCCAATGGCTTGCAAAGGCGATGCTGACACAGCAGCCCCATCTAATCCTGGGGGAGGATTAATGACCAGCCACTGGCGCGAACTTCTGATCCATTGATATATTTTCCCGGCCGGGGCTCCATAAATCAGGTTGCCATTCCCGCTCGCAGCCATTTGTCCGAGGCCCCCGGTTCCCCCGCCTGTTACCGGAACGGGAAGCACCGACCATTGTTGGCTGGTGGCTGTATACCGGACCAAAACCGGTCCATTGGCATTAATCAACGCCGCGATGTTGCCTTGGGTATTCATAACCATCGTGGAGGGCGCCTCGCCCATGGCTGGGAAATTCGGAACTTGGGACCAGTTGGCACCACCATTATGAGTTTCCAGTACGGGTCCGATACCATCGCCGCTTATGGGGATGAGAGACACCGCTGCAACTTTAGGATTGGCGGGGTCGATGGCATAGGTTTCAACCTGCCAGCGCCCGGGGTTAAGCGTTAAAATATTATGCCACTTAAACCCGTTGAGGCTCCAGGCCAGGGTACCATTGATGACAGCCCAATAGCGATTGCCGATGGCTATGAGGGTGGAGACAGACTCCGAACCCCGACCCCAGGACTGCCAGGTACTCCCACCGTTTTTCGTAATGAATCCCTGGCTGAGTCCGGAAGGGGATTGCTCCATCAGCACCGCATCATTGGGAGACGCGGGCAACCCGGCAATACTATCTTGCGTCGTGGCCCCCGGGGACTTCGGGGATTGCATCCATACATCGCTGCTGCCAGGGGTGACATCCGACCATAGGTTGCCGTGCGAGACATAGACGTGGGATCCGGCGGCAGAGAACGAGCCGATGCCGACGTTGCCGCCGGGATACCACTGGGGCTTGGCGCGGCCCACCGGTTTCACGGGGTTAGCCTTAGGCGCCTTGATCACGGATCCTGCCCCAAAACTCGATCCCGAAAAGAGATAGACCGGCACGCCATTTTGAAACAGCATGCCGCCCTTGACTTGCATGCGATTGTTTAACCGCAACGAAAGCGTACCACCGGCTTGCCCTTGAATCTGAAAAGTGCCGTCAATACGCAAGTTATGTCCAGTCGGACTCGCCATCGGATAGGTGCCGTACACCGGCACCATACTCGCCACCGAAAAAGAACCGTGGCTCACCTTAGACACATTGCGATACAAAGACTTTGGCAAGCGAATGGCGCTTAAAGTACTATTCGAAACCTGCCGGTGGCCCGAGGACGGCTGTACAAAAAATGGTATGGCTAAGAACACAGCGAAAGCGGCAGCCGTACCCAATCCCACAGCCCTCCAGCGAGCGCGACGACGCGACAGGTGATGTTGAGGGTGCCAAGCTGGTTGGAAATACAGGTCTAAATGCTCACCCAGTGCTTGGTCTAGCAATTGGCCGACCTGCTTTTCTCGCTCAAAGCTCATGACGAGTGCTCCTTCCAGGTGGGCTCCAATAGCGGCTTGAGATGTTGCCGGGCCCGGTATAGGCGGGTTTTGATCACCTGTTCACTGACCTTCAACACCGCCGCCGTTTCTTTAAGGCTGCGATCCATGTAGTAGAATAGCAAGATGCACTGCCGTTCCGGCGCACTCAGCTGCATGACAGCCTGGAGAACCTCGCGGCTATCCGATAGCAGAGGCGTGTCATCAACTTCACCTATGGTCAACTCCAACAAATCGGTCGCATCCTCAGGGTGCCGTTTGTGGTGACGTATCC
The DNA here is from genome assembly GCA_021806205.1 of Bacillota bacterium. Classification (GTDB taxonomy): domain Bacteria; phylum Bacillota; class Sulfobacillia; order Sulfobacillales; family Sulfobacillaceae; genus Sulfobacillus_B. Next base: position 5,698 of record JAJZXX010000245.1, read on the forward strand.
GGTCACGGCACAAGTTAGTAATAGTGTGAAACACAAGGCCCGCCGATAGGGTGTCAACGCCCCGGCGGCCAGCATGCCGCCAGAGCCGCAAAAACGCTTCCTGCACGACATCCTCAGCGTCTGGCCGCGAATGCAGGGTCACGTACGCGTACCGAATTGCCTTGTCGCCATATTCAACAATAAAATCATCGAAAACTTTCTTGTCGCGTGCGTTCACTCGGCAACCCCTTTAATAGCCGCTTACGCTATAATAACGCCGATGAGTCCCATGAGGTTACAATATCGCGCGATGGGCCCATGAGACAAGAATACCCAATCCAATAATAAAAAACATAAGAGCCGCAATTCGTTGCACGAGACCTCTGGGCACGCGGTGCACCACCGCCCGGCCAATGCCCACCACTATGGCGTTAGCCATGATTAACCCTAGCGCCGCAGCCGCTCCCACCAACCACAGCGCGCCAGGATGCGCCACCGCAAAGGCGACGGTTTCCATCTGGGTGAGGTCAAAAAATTCCGCTAAAAATACAATCCCGAACACTTGGATTAACGCCTTCATCTCGTGATTCTTAGTTAAGGGCCCCGTGGGATTCGCCATCGCGCCCTTCTCGGATTCGGGTGGCTCCCGTGATTCCTTAAAGAGCCAGATTGCCAAAGCCAGGAATAGTCCCGCTTCCACGACGGCAAAGATCCGATGGGGCATCAAGGCGAGCAGGCGGCCCGCGGCTAGAGCCACCAGTGTTTGGGCCCCCAACGCTAAAGAGGCACCAACCCACACGATAAGCGGGCGATAGCGGCTAACTAGCGTAAGGCACACTAACGAAGTCTTGTCCGGCAGTTCGACAAAAAATATACTAATGAAAACAACAAAGGGCCAACTCATAAGTTCGTCTCACCCTGATAAGGCTAGAACAGCGTCCGACAATATGCAACCCAGGGGAAGAAAAGCATGCCCCCTGGGCTCGGTTCTACACCGATTAAGGCGCCAACACATCTACCGTCACCGGCTGTTCGCCAAAGTTTGACACCGTACCGGCTCCTGCATTCATGAAGACGTCGATGCGCATGCCCTTAATAGCTCCCCCGGTATCCATGGCCTGTCCGGCAAATCCTCCCTTAGGGAGAGTGGCGTCGTGATATCCCTTGACATAAACCTGGGATTTTAAGGGAATGATAGAGGGGTCCACGGCAATCATCCCAGGTTTAAGTGGTTGACCGAATGCGTCGACCGGGCCATACGGGAAATTGTCCTGTAAACTCGGTCCATAAGCCGTGGCCATCATGTGATAGACGTGCACGATTTTGTGGCCGTCGATAGTTTTTTGAGCCGTCACTTTTGCTGGGTTTGGGCCAAGCGCACTCTCCGCGCTGGATTTGGCAGTGATGGGATCAGCAAAATGTAACGGCGTTGACACGCCAAACCCTAACACCATGGACGCAGCCAAAATCATAGCGTTCATTTGTCATCCTCCTCGTGTTCGCCTCCAAGGTTCAAAGGGGTAGAGCCGCCAATCGGCGCCTGATTCACCCACAAGACAATCCCCCCGGTTCCACACGGAATTCGGCAAAGTGGTGTGCCCGGATAGTATAAAAACAGATCGCCCGGATGTCAGGCACCGTAGTCGCCCATTGAGAGGGGAGGCAGGCGTAACCAGAAGTCTTGCAATAGCACGCTTAATGTCCCGCTACTTTCCGTGGCCGTGCCGAAATGTTCTACCCGAGGGAGCCTTTGCCAGCCAATATAAAAATCGGCATAACACCAATACAAGCCCTGGTTCGGGCTCAACCGGATGCAGGCCCGTGATCATTTGGCCACTCCTAGCAGCCTTTGGTTCCTAAACATTGGATTTCGGGATCGTCTTAGAATTGTGGATGGTGACGGCAAGGCCCGCGCTTTGTCTCTTGATGAAACGCCTTTCGCCCCATAATCTGCTATGATATTGGTGAATGGAGTTCGGTCGCTGCCGAGTTCGCCAGCGGCGCGAAGCGCGTTTAGAGTGTCAGAACAAGTAATAGGCAGGAGGGGTTTTCATTGCCACGTGATGATGACCTGGAACAGCTCCAAAATCTTTTTATGGGCCCAAACATAGGATACCTGATAGAGGTCTACGAAGCGTACCGCCACGATCCCGCCAGTGTTGATGCCGATACCCGGCGTCTCATTGAATCGCTCCATGGGGCGACTCTCGAAGCATTAATGAAGGGGAATCAATCAGCCGGTCAGCCGCGCCAAGCAATCCCTGGTCCTGGGGTGGCTGTGGAAAAAATGGTGAAAGCGGTCCAATTGGCCCGAAACATTCGGGAATTTGGCCACCTGCAAGCTAGTTTTGATCCACTGGGGGTATCACCTAGACAAGTGGTTGACGATCCGGAAATCATGGGCATTACCGACGACGAACTCCGAGAGATGCCGAGCACCGTGGTATGGCCCAATCGCCTTCGGATCGCTGCCAACGGATTGGAAGCCATTAACCTTTTGCGCCGATACTACTCAGGACCACTCGGGTACGACTTTAGCCATGTGCACAACGTCGAAGAACGCGATTGGCTCAGGCAGCGTGTCGAGGTGCCGGAGTCGGATCCCCGCCTCGGGTCGGATGAAAGACGCGCCCTGCTGAAACGGCTGACTCAAGTCGAAGCCTTTGAACGCTTCTTGCATACGAGCTTTCCTGGACAAAAGCGATTCTCCATTGAAGGAACCGATGCGCTGGTACCGATGCTGGACGCGTTGATTTCCGCGGAGGTCGAGGAGGGGGCTCAAGAGGTGGTGATTGGGATGGCCCATCGTGGACGTCTCAATGTGCTAGCTCATGTTCTGGGCAAACCGTACCACCGCATTTTTTCAGAATTTCACACGTCGGTAAACAAAGATTTGGTACCGTCAGAGGGATCCATGGGCATCAACGCTGGGTGGACGGGGGATGTGAAGTACCACTTAGGTGGACGAAAGCTGGTTCGCAACGGCGAAATGACGGGTGTGCGCATCACTTTGGCTAATAATCCGAGCCACTTGGAATTTGTCAATCCGGTCATACAAGGCTTAACGCGGGCGGCTCAAGAGGATGTCGAGCTGCCGGGTCTACCGAGGCAACATGTAAAACGCGCCTTGGCTATCGCCATTCACGGCGATGCGGCGTTTCCGGGTGAGGGAGTGGTAGCCGAGACTCTTAATTTGTCGCGTCTTAAGGGCTATCAGATCGGAGGCACCGTGCACATCATCGTGAATAATGGCCTCGGGTTTACGACCCAGGCGGAGGATGGGCGATCGACGCTGTATGCTAGCGACTTAGCCAAAGGATTTGAGATCCCTATAGTGCACGTCAACGCGGACAATCCCGAAGCCTGTCTTTTAGCCACACGGTTGGCATTTTTATATCGCCAAGCCTTCCATAAAGACTTTCTTATTGATTTGGTCGGATATCGGCGATGGGGCCACAACGAAGGCGACGAACCCCTATACACCCAGCCTAGGCTTTACCAAAAGATTGCCAGCCATCCCAGCGTACGCAGCCTCTACGCGAATCAGCTCATGGAAGAAGGGCTAGTGTCTAAGGATCAGGTTGCGCGAATGATGAAGGAAGTGCAATCTGGACTCATTCAGGCCAAAGACGATACGGGTCCTAATGCACCGATTCAAGAGGCAGAGTCAAGCACCTGGAGTGATGCTTTGGTTGGGCTCGCGGAGCCGACTCAGGTGGCTCTTTCCGAACTGATTAATCTGGCTAAAGCTCTGCATCGCCTTCCCGATGGGTTTCACCCCAATTCGAAATTGGAGCGTCAATTAAAACGCCGTCTTGATAATTTTCAAAAACCCGGAGGAATCGATTGGGGATTGGCAGAAAGCCTGGCTTTTGCCAGCATCCTAAGCGAAGGCACTTCCATCCGGCTGACGGGACAGGATAGCGAACGGGGTACATTTAGTCACCGTCATGCGGTCTTGCACGACGGCGAGACCGGTGCCACCTATACACCCTTACAACACCTTCCCTCGGCGACGGCATCCTTTGCCATATACAATAGTCCCTTGTCCGAGTCCTCGGTTTTGGGGTTTGAATATGGCTACAGTGTCGAGGCGCCTCAGGTGTTGGCACTGTGGGAAGCCCAATTCGGGGACTTTGCCAATGCCGGCCAAGTGATTATTGATCAATTTCTGGCTGCAGGCCGATCCAAATGGAAGGAACAGTCCGGGTTGGTCATGCTTTTGCCGCACGGGTATGAAGGTCAAGGCCCGGAACATTCCAGCGCACGTCTGGAACGCTACTTGCAGTTGGCCGGCGAAAACAACTGGCGTGTCGTCAATTGTACGACGGCAGCGCAATATTTCCATGTGTTAAGACAGCAAGCGAACCTAATTCATCGCGACCCAAGACCCTTGGTGGTGCTGACGCCGAAAAGTCTATTGCGTCATCCCTTGGCGTCGAGCACGCTGAAAGACCTAGCCGACGGACAATTTCAAACGGTGATTGATGACCACACAGCGTCGTTAGACGACGCCAAACGGATGGTTTTAGCGAGCGGCAAGATCATTACGGACCTCTTGCCGGCTTTGCAGGGTGCTGATACGAAGTCCGTCGCAGTGGTGCGGGTTGAGCAGTTGTACCCCTTTCCGGTTGCGGAGTTAGTGAACGCCATAGCGCGATACCCGCAATTGGAGGAAATCGTTTGGCTCCAGGAGGAGCCGCAGAACATGGGTGCCTGGCGTTACGTCCACTCACGTTTAACGGGTGAACTGCCAGGGGGACTGAAACTTACGTACGCTGGCCGACCGGAGCGATCGGCCACGGCTGAAGGCTTTCCCGAAATGCACGCTGAAGAACAAGCACGCATCGTAGCAGACGCATTACAGCAAAATGCCGTATCGACTAGGGGAGGGCAACGGTAGTGTCAGAGTTGAAGGTACCGGAATTAGGTGAATCCGTGATGGAAGCCACGGTGGGACGTTGGCTCAAACAAGCGGGCGAGGCAGTAAAGCTGGGCGAGGCTATTGTCGAACTAGAGACGGACAAGGTGAACCTAGAGGTGGCAGCAGAAGAGGACGGAGTCCTGAGCAACATCGTCGCCAACGAAGGAGCCACCGTATCGGTCGGCTCCACCTTAGCGGTGGTTCAGGCTGGTGGACCGCCTTTGGTTGCAGAACCGGGCGATAATGCGCCGCCTTCTGGAGAAACCGACAACGGTCCGCGGGCCACGCCTGACGTCCGGCGCCTGGCGCGGGAAAAGGGGATCGATCTTCATCACGTCTCGGGATCAGGCCCCCGAGGGCGCGTCGTTCGGGAAGACCTAAACGCGTCCTCATCACCAGTGGGACTGCCTTCCACATCGGGTCCCTCGATCACCGTGTCGAGTCAGACTTCTCCGGCGACCCGCCCTCAAGAGCGGGTGGCTATGAGCTCTCGTCGACAAACCATTGCTCGTCGATTGGTTGATGCGCAGCACCAAGCTGCCATGCTAACCACTTTCAATGAGGTGGACATGACCCAGGTCCTTCAGGTGCGGGCACGCCGACGCGACGCCTTCAAGGACCGCTATGGCATTGGACTGGGCTTTATGTCCTTTTTCACAAGAGCGGCCGTAGGTGCGCTCAAACAGTTCCCGCGGCTTAATGCCGAAATTCAGGGCACCGATATGATTCTAAAACACTACTACGATATCGGGGTGGCGGTATCCACGGAAGGCGGCCTGGTGGTCCCGGTGATTCGTGATGCGGATCGGTTGTCGTTTGCAGAGATTGAGCAACAGGTAGCCGACTTGGCCACTCGGGCGCGTCAGAACAAGCTCACCTTGCCCGAGCTCCAAGGCGGTAGCTTTACCATTACCAACGGCGGAGTATTTGGATCGCTGTTGTCGACGCCTATTCTCAATGCGCCCCAAGTGGCCATTTTGGGGATGCACAAAATTGAAGAGCGGCCGATCGCTGTAAACGGTCAGGTGGCCATACGTCCCATGATGTATTTGGCAGTCTCGTATGACCACCGCATCGTCGATGGCAGCGAGGCCGTAAGATTCCTGGTGACCATCAAAGAGTTTTTGGAGGACCCTGAAAAATTGCTCCTAGAAGGCTAACCGATGACCCTGAAATCTAGTCTTTTTCCGGGCATCGTGTCAGTGGTGTCGATGTCGGCATCCATCGCGACACTGGCGTTAAGGGCGCATCCCGGTGTAGTGGGGTGCCCGGGCTCTTCCGCGACTGGGGTTATTGACTGCCAGGCCGTCGTCGGAAGTGCAGGCGGACATCTTTTAGGTTTGCCGCTGGGTTTTTGGGGGCTGGTCTGGTTAGCCGGATGGTGGGTTTCGCGATCCGTCTTTCGGAGCAGATGGACTCGGACGGTTTCCGTCCTAGGATTTTTTGGTGTGGCCTATGCTATCGGTACGGAAGTTCGCGTCGGACACCTATGTGTATGGTGCAGCCTTGATCAGGTGTCTATCATAACATTAAGCATATGGGGTCTCACGCATCCTTACGCGAATCGAGGTTTTGGTCGTGAACAGGGAAACCCTTCTAGCTAAACTCAGGGCCGAAGTGACCGGGTGCCAGGCCTGCAATCTCCGTAAGTCCGCCACACAGGTAGTGTTTGGCGAAGGTAGCCCCGAGGCCCGTCTTGTGTTCGTGGGGGAAGGTCCCGGTGCCGAAGAGGACCGCACGGGCCGACCCTTTGTCGGGGCGGCCGGTCAATTGCTCGACAAGATGATCGGCGCCATGGGCATGACACGATTCGCGGATACCTATATTCTTAACGTCGTCAAGTGCCGGCCTCCCGGCAACCGAGCGCCCGTGCCTGAGGAGGCTCAGATCTGCCAACAGCATCTAGAACGCCAATTCGCCATTCTCGATCCGGTAATCGTGGTGCTGCTGGGGGCCACCGCCTTACGAACACTCATCGATCCTACCGGGCGAATCACCCAGGCGCGCGGGCACTGGGTGCATCGAGACGATCGGTGGTTTATGCCCACGTTTCACCCAGCCGCTCTATTGCGCAATCCGCAATATAAGATAAAGGCCTGGGGCGACTTGAAATTAGTGATTGATAAGTACCGGGAATTAGTGGAGCCTGACCATGACAGTCTATATTATCCGCGATTATGATAGGTTTTTCTAACCAGGAACCATATGGCCATCCAACGGCCTCAAGAAAACAAGGAACTCCGCGCCATTCTCGGAAGGTTCGGGATGTTGCTCATGTCCGAAAGTATGGAGTTTGTGACCCTTATTGCAGCGCGCTATACCTCACTCCGGGCAACAACATAGGTCCCTGGATCGAGTGGCTGGACGCGCTCTTAATTCTGATTAGCGGATTTTTTGCCCCACCCGGGACGACAAGCCGTCACGTGAGGCTATGCAAGGCCGCCTCAGAACCGGCTTTTGGATTGGTGTGACCGCGCTAACCGGTGTCTTTTTACGGTGGATCCTCTTCGGTCTGGCGGATGTTCTCGTGACATTACCGACAGCGGAGGTGTATTATGTCCTCACAGGGATTTGGATGCTGTTCACCATTCTGTCCGGATTTGCCATGTGGACTGGTACCGTGCGGGGACGCCGAATTGGTAGCTATGCCAGAGATAACCACTGGGACACTGATGCAGCCAACCACTTCTGGGAATTGACCTACTTCGCGTGGATCGGGATGTATGTCATCTAGGTCGAGTGAGAGGAGGGTTTCATATGGGGGGATTCTGGCCCAGTTTGCCTTATTTCATTCCTAGTAGCCCGGGCATGCGCTACAGGTGGGACATCTTCTGGTGGTCATGGCAAATCATTATTATGGGGGCGGCATTGCTTGGCGTTCGTGCCGTGGTCTTACGGTGGGATCGTGGTCGCGACGCCGAGCAATTCGGTAATCACGAGCCAGCGCCAGTACCTCCGAATGGCCCCGGAGTCCCAGGGTAGTATGGATAGGGAGAACTTAATGCCAACGGTGGGGTTGCGGCCTCACCGTTGGGCTTGTGATGTAGGCAAGAGGTTCAAATTTGGACAAGGGTGTGTCAGCCCATGAGGGATAGGATACAAAACACAATTCGCGCATATGTGGAACTGACCAAGCCCGGAATCGTCTTGTGGCTATTAATTACTGCGTATTGCGCTATGGTAGTTGCCCGTCGTGGAGTGCCGGACCTAGGAGTGACAATCTTTACTTTAATAGGGTTAGGTCTGTCTGCGGGCGGTGCCCATGCCGTAAACATGTGGTATGACCGGGACATTGATCAAATCATGCGCAGAACCCAAAATCGCCCGGTCGTCACTGGCCGGGTATCACCGCATTCGGCGCTAATTTTTGGCATCGCGTGCGGGACGGTTTCATTTGTGGGCATGGGCATTTTGGTCAATTGGCTCGCTTCTGCCGCTTCTCTGGGGGGATACCTGTTTTATGTCTTTGTGTATACCATTTGGTTGAAGCGCCGCTCGGCTCAAAATATTGTAATTGGTGGCGCGGCCGGGGCATTCCCACCGATTGTGGGATGGGCCGGTGCGACCGGTCACTTAGGCATCGCACCAGGGCTCATGTTTTTACTTATCTTTATGTGGACCCCGCCGCATTTTTGGGCGTTAGCGTTGTATAAGCAGGATGACTATCGCAATGCCAACATCCCCATGATGCCCGTCGTGCGAGGGGCACAAGCGACTAAAGTGCAAAGTCTAATCTATGCGATTTTGTCTTTAGCTGTATCGATCAGTTTATACCTTACCCACACCGTGGGACCGATTTATCTCATCGCCGCGGTGGTTTTAGGGCTGATATTTGTCGGCTGTAACATTCGCCTATTACGGGAGCCGGCCACCGAACTGGTGTGGGCCAAAAAAACCTTTCGGTTCTCGCTGATTTACATTGCCGCATTGTTTGTAGCTATGGTGGTTTAACTGCCATTGACCTCTTTAACGGCTCTATGCATCCGATAGAGCCGTTAACTTTTTGGGTGACCCCCACCCGTGGGTTTTATCTAATACGACGTAATAGAAAAGCCGCGCCCCGATAAATGGCAGCGCGGCATCAGAAAAATCGTCTTAATGCGTTTCCCAGTGGGCAATATCCTGGGCTAAAGCCTGAACGTTGGGAGTCCCCAAGCCGGTGACGGGGTTCCATCCCGGTGCCGCCGAGTAGTACCAGTTATTCCCTTGGGTAATCTGGTTGAAGCCAGTCCCGCCTTCATTCGCGTATAGTGCTGCATTAATCAGACCCTGCGGCCCACCTAAATATTGATCCATTAGCGCCGTAATGCCGGCCCATTGGGGGGCGGCAAACGATGTACCGCCCCAGCCGTTGGTCCACCCAGCCGTTGGTGACGTGTACACCGAATTGGTGTCATAAATCGCGTAACCGGTAAATGGGTCCGCATTCAAGGCAACATCGGGAACGCCCCGGGCACCCGAGTTCTGAGCGCTTTGTTGCCACCAGCCGTAGAGATTATTACCGGTCGTGCTTGTCCAGGTATTGCTGTATCCACCTGTGGACCCCACTGGATAAATGAGCCGCTTCCACTTGGCTTCGTTCTGCATGCCGAAGTTCTGGTAATACGGCAAAAGATATTGCCAACCCCAGGCCTGTTCTCCGGTCATGGATATGGTCCCGTTGGGGATGGGGATATAACCAGTCTGGGAGCTGCCTGGTGCAATCGGATTAGCGTTCGGCGTGGTCGAAACCATGGGCAATGTGGTTCCACCCACGGCTAAAATATCCGGACTCGAAGCGGGGGAATCGACCGCCAAACTTCGCACCGCGGGCCAGCCATCATAGGCACCGGAGTCGCCCGAGGCGGCCATCATGCTCATCCCCTCGGCAGCGCCCTGCATATAGGCCTGATTCATCATGTAGGAGTAGGAAAACGGCTGATAAAACTCGGCTTCTCCCCAACTGGTCGACATCACTTGTACCTTATCCGCCGTGGCCGCCGCTTGAAACAGATCAATGAATCCGGGGTTGGTGTTGGGTGCTTCGTACACGACGATGTTGCTGGAAGGAGCCATGGCGCCCGAACGCTCGACATCCAAGCTGGTCTCCGATCCCCCGACCCCGTATCCGGATGCCGACGTGCTTTGGCCATCCACACCGACTTCGGAGAGCGTAGCCTGGCCACGATTAATGTGGTAGTAGTTCCAAAAGAACTGCGCATCACTGGGAACAAACGGAGCCAAAGTGGCAATCCCAATGGTGACCCCCTTTCCAGTAATACCCGATGAGGTGGGGAATGCATTGTAAGCTTTCGCCATTTGCTGTGGAGAGTAGCCGACGGGGCCGTTTTGGGTGTTAAGATTTGACACGTTTTGTTGCTGCTGAGTATGGGTGGTGAAGTGACTATAGGTGGTCATGCCCGCTACCCCGGAAACCAAACTGGCCAAATTGTAGGACTGACCGTGATAGGTATAGTCCGTGGGCAATGACGGATTTTCGTCGTTGGCAATAAACGACCGCCCGTTGGATAAGTAGTTGTTGATAGACACGCCAAACGCTTTCTCGATGTTACTTACCGCCCCGGTCACATTAAGTCCCATCGTATAGGCGTTGCCAGGCTGGGGCTGAATTTGGTATTGGGCGAGATAGTTTAATAGGGCATTCACCTGAGTGGACGATGGAGCATAGGCCTGGGCAAATTGGTTTTCAGAAAGAAACTGATGAAAATAGGGGTTGCCCGGCGTGACACTGTCTTGAATAAAGGTGGGCAAAGCCGGCAAATTGCTCGGCGTCTGAAAGTTGAAGCCGAGAAATAACGTCACTTGAGCTGAGGGACTGGCCGGTCCATTAGATTTGGACCCACGCAAAAGCGCTTTCGCAACGTTGCCGTGAAGTTGGCCGTACTGACTGGCCAATGCCTGGGGCGCGCTCATCACCAGTGGGACGGCGGCAAAAGCGGCTGCTCCGGCCCATAAAAATGCTCGCTTCATCAAAGGCACATCCTTTGCTAAAGAGTGTTGGAACTTGTAATAATATTCTAGACATGGAGCGAAATTCCTTCTGCAAGAACGGCGTGGTGCCATACCGGTCCCGTTCAAATATCTAGAGTACCGATACATCAAGGGTCACTGCCGCCTAGGCCAACTTTGCTGCATTGACACTGAGCATCACCTCTACGCATCGCGCCCTGAAATGGAAGACTTCATCAATGCCCCGCCCGACAGGGTTGAGGTGGTTCGGATAGAGGCCCTGAGTTTGGCGGGTTGCTGGCCGCCCTACCAACAGTGGTGGCCGGAGCGATGGTGGGCACAGCGGCGAGGCCATCGAGAATCGGATCCGGACCGCGGTCAAGCCCGACGCCCCGCAAGTAGCCCCGATGCCTATGCAGGGCACTACGATTAAGGTGGGTAGCATTGGGGTGCATCAAATTTTGGACTGGAGATTCCCACGTGAATTGCCGGAGGCAATAAGGCGGCGAGGGGTTCTATTCCACCTCGCCGTGTATTTAACCTGATCGCTTTAGGACCGACATCCACACTCATTACACCGGCAATCTTTGGCGCAGCCACACGTATCGGCGCAGTACCCAGGAGAACAACTCCCACAACAACACTGACCGACGATGGAGTCTTGCATAATCCACCCTCCTTCAGATTATCATCGCGCACTCCAGTATCTCTCATATCGATTACTTTATGCACTAAAAGAAAGTCCAAGAGACATCGCTGGACCGGGCGCCCCCCGGGGGATATTCCTGTGGTTAAAACCCCAACGGGTTGTCGTGTCGCACGATCCCAAGCCTGTGCAATCCTTTCATATCTCCCCGCCGTGCAAGATAGCTAGGCTTTTTGAAAAGGTCTTGCCGTTCCTGGAAATTCTTCCCCAAAAGCCAGCTGACCGCGGAGCTAATTCGAAACGTTATCTCCTCTTGGGCACCACATCCAAATGTGAGTCATCAAAGGCGATAGAAGCGACAGGTTCTAAGTGGAGCAGGTACACTGGATGACGCCAAGCTAACCGCCGCATAAAATACATACCGCACAAGTTGCAGATAGAAAACGCCTACCCGAGTGGCGCCATGCGTCGAATGGTGATGGCTAAAGGGTTTACTCCACTCCAATGGCAGGACACACCGCCACCCGTAAAGACGTGTTGGGACGTTACGTGCCCCATGTGACCAGCCCGGCACAAAACAGGAGCATGGTCAGTGGATTCCACTTGCGGGGCCACAGACGCAGACCATGGCTCGCTCGACGTCCGTTCGACATGAAGCATCCCGCCAGGGAGATGAAACTCGGCATTGGGGGTAAGATCTCCCGCCACCACGATGGTCAGATATTTTAGGGGATCGGGCGCATCCCGATCCCCACCCCAGGTCACTTCGTAACCCGGGGTGACGAAGTCCGGGCTAGGCGTGCCGTCCAAGAGGGGAAGCACTGCGCCATCTCGAATAAAGAGGGGTAATCGATCTAAAGGAGTGTCAATAGTGGCACGGGTCTCGAAGCACCTTCCGCTCCACCAGTCCCACCAGATCCCGGGAGGGAACACGATCGGCTGACGCTTGACCCCTGGCTTAATGACCGGGGCCACCATGAGGTTATCTCCCAGTACAAACTGGGTATTCAGCGCCTCAAAACCGTGGTCGGGATATTGCAGGAAGAACGGGCGGACAAGAGGAAGCCCGGTGGAATGCGCCTCGATTGAAAGGGAATAGAGATAGGGAAACAAGAGGGCATGCAGGCGTGCATAGCGGGTAAAGATGAAAAGCGTCTCGTCGTCCCGATCCCAAGTCCAGTTTCGCGGGCGAGCCGTACCGTGGTGGGTGCGCATAATCGGCAATAGGGCGGCCAATTCGGTCCAGCGAATATATAGCTCCTTCGTAGAGGGGCGCGTGAGGCCAAACGTCATATATCCGGCGATATCCGTCCCCCACAGCGCGTGGCCCGACAGTCCCGCGGACAGGGCCTGGGGAACCACCGTGGCTAGGCCGTCGGCCGCGTCCCAATCGGTGTCAGAATCACCGCCCCACATAACCGGTGCAACACTCGATGACCGCAAGCCCGCCGAGCGCACGAAAAATGTATAATCCCCGTGGATTCGAACCGCATCCCAAAACCCGCGATGCACCGTCTGCCATAAAACCGGGTATCTGTTATGCGTTTCCCACCCGGTTGAGCCATCGGCTAGCATGCTGTCATAGGGAAGATATTCGCCAAAGTCGGCCATCCATCCATCAAAGCCCAATCTCTCCAGCGGCTTCAGCCAGCGCTCTTTAATCCACGCCCGGGTGTCGGGTTGGGTTAGATCCGGCTCCCCATGGTGATGGCCTAAAATGACGATATCGACGGGTTCGCCGGTACGGTTATGGACCAAGTGGCCGCCCCTCAGAGCTTCATCATACAGGGGTGTGCCATGGGCAATTTCCGGGCAGAAATAGCCCAAAAGCTTAAACCCCTGACCGTGAAGCGTCTCAGCCAAAGACGCCAGATCGGGATACAAAGTGGTGTCCACCCGGTGGCTTAATGGGCGCATCCAAAACCTCTGGTCGTCCTCGCATGAGCCCATCCAATCTTCCACCCAAATAACCGCAGTCGGAATGCCCAGAGCGCGTACCTTTTGCGCCACGGCCTGAACCTGGTCTTGGCCCTGCACGGCATCCATCCAAGGAAAAAGCACCCAGGGCGGCACCAATGGGGGACCCTCTAATATTTTAGTGCGCCGCGCGATCACCTCTTTAAGAGTGGTTCCAAAGGCTAGATGCACCGAAAGCTCCCGAGACCAGATTCGCATCATCCGCCGGGCGCCTTTAACGCGCCAGTCAATTCGCTCTGTATTATCCACCCAGCCCCCATATCCCAGTGAACTAAGCCAGGTCGGGATAGGGGCATAGGTGGTGTGAAACCCCTTGGGAATGGGAACCCGTCCCGTCCAGCGCAGCCAGCGGGACAGGAATCCGAGACCCACCGGTCCCTCTTCCGCCCAGGTGCTCCAATTTCCAGAGGGCCGGTGCGGTCCGTTCCCATATTCGCCAAACCCAAAAAGATATTCGTCCATCGAAGACCACCACGAAAAACCCACCCGATTCGCCGTAGGAGAACGCGCTGTCATGTCGATGTCGATCGTTCCGAGCGCATTAAGCTTGACGGTCACCGATGCTAACGGCTGTTGGTGCTGATCCAGCAGATGAATCGTGCCAGTCTGGAGCTCTACGGCAGACTCGACGCGCCAGCGGATCACCCCATGTTCAACAAAGTGGTCCCAAGCGATAAAACGATGGGGGCTCACGTGTTTGACGTGCTGAATAATCCAGTCTTGGGGATTAATATGCATAATAGGTCGGTCATCCCGCCAGATAACAATCCGGCCGTCCCGGCCGATATCGATACGGGGTGTTCCAGAACTCTGTTGTTCCATGCGACCACCATACCACGACCATCAAACACTCCACTAGATTAGCCGGATAAAATCGCTTCATAAGCCGATAAAATTTTTGACGCGACCCGTTGTTGGGTAAACTCCGACTGAATGCGTTCCAAGCCTAATTGCGCGAGAAGCCTCGCCTCGTCAGGTGATTCTGAAATCTTAAGCAGTGCCTCGCCTAACCCCCGAATATCCCCTTCTTTAACAAGCACCCCCGCCGGGCCGACCACCGCAGCAATAGCGCCGCTGTCGTATGCCACCACCGGAAGCTTAACCGCCATGGCCTCAATGAGAACTCGGCCAAATTGTTCTTTCCATCGGGCGGTGGCTTTGGACGGAACGACCAGCACATCGAGGCTGTTCATAAGCTTGGCCATGTCCAGCGTACCTAACCAGGGTAACCACGTCACTTGTGCGTCATAAGCGGCTAGCCGAGAGGACAGAGAAGCTTTTAGCGGTCCGGACCCAGCAATCACCCAGTGCCAGTCCCGATTGTGACTCAGCCTGGGCAATAGCGCATCCGTCAGGTCCAAAACCCCTTTTTCCGGGACCAGGCGCCCAATGAAACCTACTGCAAAGCGGTCTTGTGTGTGAAACTCGGACCGCCATTCTGGCCGGGGATTGGGGAAAAATATCTCGGAATCCACCCCTAAAGGAACAATAAAGACAGGCTTTTTAAATCCTTGGCGGCGCACCACAGCTTCAATTTCCGGCGTGCCCGCAAGGGCCGCCACGGCGTGTTGGAACACGTAAGCTTGCATCCTCGAGAAGGGCAATGGGTAATGTTTATAGATATTCTGCCAGGTTTGAAAAATATATGGAATGTTGTGACGATGCGCCAGGTGCGCGGCTTGATACGTGACCGTGCTGTAATGCTCTTCGTCCACGTGGATCAGGTCGGGTTTCACACTCTGGACTACTGGGTCCAGACCGGTATACCAATGAAAATGATTGCGATTGGACAGCCGTTGTGGTAAACGGATTAATCGATAGAAAGAGTCGTCGGGCGCCGATTCAAATTGCCACGGGCCCCAGGCATTGCCCGTCACCACGGTCACCGTGACACCTAGACGCGCTAACCAAGCGATTTTCTTCCGATACGATGCCGTTACCGAAGCCTTAGAAATCCATAGAACCCGCACGCTGCGTCCCCTTTGCCACAACTGTACCGGATTTCAAAGTCCGTCGCAACGGAGGGGGTGGTGCACCATGGATTGTCACAATTTGATCACATTTGCATGATAGGATAAGAGGATGTACTGAACTTGACTACATGAGGAGGACCGAGCCATGAAGAGAGCGACAGTGGGCCTGGCATTGGGTGGCCTAACCATGACCATGGGATTGGCTGCATGCGGTACGACCACCAATACTTCGACTAAAGCCGCCGCACTGGCCACCATTAATAATAAGCCGATAACCCAGGCCGAGATGACTAACTTTGTCGCGGGTACGGAGTTCATGCAAGGCACTAAGTTTCCCACAACCACCAAAGAGAAAGCGCTAGAACTCAAAGCGGTGGTCGCCCAGCAAGCAGTCAATCAGTGGGTGATGAAAAAGCACCTGATCACCACCAGTGCTGCTAAAAAGCAGGCACTCGGTATTGTGAGTACAATTACCAAGCAGGTAGGCAGTGCCAGCAAGCTCACAAGTCTCCTCAAGACCGATAAGTTAACCACCAGCACTTTTGAAAACTATCTTACCAATCAAGTCATCGCCGAAACCGGGTACAAACAGGTTACTAAAAGCGTCAAGGCCCCGACAACGGCCCAGGAAAAGGCGTATTACCAAAAGAACAAGACGCAGTTTCAAGGACCGCCTAAGGATGAAGTTAGCGACATCTTAGTAAAATCTAAATCGCTGGCCAGTTCCATTTTGAAAAAAGCGAAGGCAGGAACCTCGTTTCCGGCCTTGGCCAAGCAGTACTCCATTGCATCGAACGGAAGCAAAGGCGGCTCACTCGGCTATCTCGATGTGAGTGGCACGTCGATGAGTCAAGGCATGTATAGTGCCGTTGCGTCTTTGAAGAAAGGACAGTTCGCCACCTATCACGGCACCAAGGGCTACCACGTAATTTGGATTCAGAATACCAAGTCGCCGACCGTACAACCGTTCACCACAGTGAAATCCCAAGTGGCGACCGATTTGACGCAGACCAAAGACAGTACGGTGTACCAGTCTTTTGTGGCGCAGTTAGAAAAGAAGGATACGATTCACTATCACAAGACCTCGTAACCACGGTCAAAATACTGCCGATGGGTACACTAGAACTAGTCGTCCAAAAAGAGGTGTACGCCCATCGGCACTCATCAACCGAAACTTTGGCTGGATATGGACCCGGGCATCGATGACGCCTGGGCTTTAGTGGTGGCAGCCTCTCGGGCGCACCTACAGGGCGTCTCAGCGGTGGCAGGCAACGTGTCGCTGGCCCACACCTATAGCAATGCTCAGGAAATACTTCGGGTGTTAGACCACCCCGAGGTGTCGGTATGGCCAGGAGCCGCCAATCCGACTTTGGGCCCATTAATCACGGCCGAAGCTTTTCACGGCCGCTCGGGTACGGGGTCCTGGCAAGGGTCTTCCGTCCCGTTCGACCCGGGTGCGGAGCGGGTATGGACCCATTGGGCTCAAAGCCCCCAATCACTTGCAAAAACGCACTTGGTGGCCACGGGGCCGCTCACTAACCTGGCCGTGAGCCTTTTGGCGTTTCCGAGACTTCAAAACGCTTGGCAGTCGGTGACCTGCATGTGTGGCGCGCTACCGGGCACCCAGGTCGATAAATCCCAGGAGTTTAACATTTATGTGGATCCCCATGCCGCAGACGTCGTGTTTCACTGGATGGATCGACTCCAAATCCTAGGCATTAACGTAGCCCATCGCGCCACTATTCCGTTAAGCGACTTGCCCCGGCTTCATCAATATGGGGCGGTGGGGAAGATGCTGTTTGAAATGCTGGATTTTTATAGTCAACGTTCGCGGGGAGAAGGAGGGAATCCCGACGCTTTTCCTATCGATGATGTGTGCGCCGTGGCGGCCGCCATCCAACCCGACCTTTTTGCATGGGTGGAAATGCCCTTAGCAGTGGTACGGGAGGGACCCTTACGAGGCACAGTAGTGGTCAGTCCCCTGGATTTGAACCGGCAACCGGTGAGAGTCGCCGCCGACGTGAGTGCCAATGCTTTTCGGCAATGGGTATGGGATAGCATGGAACCCTATCGTACCTCTTAACGGATCGCATAAGGATCTCAGCGGTGGGGCATAGTAGCCTGGCAACTACGCCAAAACTCCATGGAGGTTCTCACGATGCAAGTAAAAGACGTTATGAGCCGCGCTGTCAAAACCGTAAATTCCACGGATTCCATTCAAAAAGCGGCCAGTATCATGCACCACATCGACTGCGGCGCCGTGCCGGTCATCGACGGCTCCACAATTGTCGGGATGCTGACGGACCGTGACATCGTTATGAACGCCGTAGCTTCCGGAAAAGATCCCCACACCCCGGTCAAAGATTGTATGACCCATCACATTGTCACGGTGGAACCTCACCAGGAGGCCCAGGATGCCGCCAATCTCATGGCGGATAATCAGGTCCGCCGACTTCCCGTTGTGGAGCACGATAAGTTGGTGGGGATAGTGTCCATCGGCGATTTAGCGCGCCAAAATATTTATGTGACAGAAAGCGGTCAGGCCTTAAGCGACATCTCTAAACCCAGCCAACACGCCAACGCGGTTCACTAATCCGAAACTTGGGCGGCCCGTTCTCTAGTGAGCGGGCCGGATTTGCATGTGACCGGCCGCCATTAGGTTGCCGTGGCCGGCCTTCCTGTCTCCGGTAATGGCTTTCTCGGAACCAAGCCACAGGCAGCAGGATCAGGGACAATCCCACTAAGTAACCGCCACGCATAACGCTTCGCATAGGTCAAGCCGTAGACCTCATACCTCATCATCCCGTTTTTCCGGCCGGCCCCAAGAGAACCACGTCTCTTGGGACGGGCCCTAGGCAATGTGTGCCCTAAACGGCTCGGCCGGACAGACAATCAATCCCAGCCTTGACCACGGGACACAAAGGAGGAGAATAAAAAGGGAGGAGGGGAGAATCATGTTGATGGGCGTGGCCCACCCGGTGGTGATTAATACCCTCGCACTCTTTTACGTCTGGAACGTGGTCGCCGCCTTGTTTGTGGTCATCTTTGGCGGATTTTTTTTGGTGCTACGCTTGGAGCGGCGAACCTGGCAGTGGCCTTTTAACGGGCCTCCTGGCCGCGACACGCTCATATGGGGACTCGGGCTGCTCTGGATTATTGACGGTCTATTGCAAGCGCAACCGTTGATGGTCACCCAATTTGTGGGATTGGTGCTCGACCCATTAAAGTCGCATCAGATCCCCAGTGTCGAACGGGTCGTACACTGGGGGATTCAACTCTGGAGTCTCCATCCCTTAGCATGGGACTGGCTGGCTGTGTGGGTCCAAATATTAATCGGGGTCGGCATTATCCTCGGCCAAGAAACGCGAGGCCGACGCATCGCGCTTGTCGTAGCTGTTGTCTGGGCACTGATTATCTGGGGTCCAGGCGAAGCCTTTGGGAATATAGTGGCTAGGGGAAGTTGGCTCCTGGGAAGCCCCGGATCGGCTCTGTTGTATGCAATCGGCGCAATCGTGCTTTTGTTCCCCGTATCTATCTGGACTACAAGGCGGATGGTGCGAGTTTTTGAATTATTTATGGCGGGATTATGGGCCTTGGCCGCGTTATTGCAAGCCTGGCCCGGTAGTGCATGGTGGAACCCGACCAGGCTGCCTCACTTTCTTCTCAGCCAGGCGCGCATGCCACAGCCCTCCTTCGTATCTTCCCCCATTTATGTGGTGGCGCATTGGATCGACCGGTCCGGGACTATGGCCAACGGGATGCTCGTCGCCCTCTTTGTCGTCCTAGCGCTCCTCTGGATGCGCGGTCACGCGGGCCGCGGGGCGGTTGCAGTAAGTTTAGGCGTCACTATTCTCACCTGGTGGTTTGGCCAAGATCTCGGTGTATTTGGCGGCATGAGTACCGATCCCAACAGCGGAGTGCTCTTAGTATTGGCACTCGTGGTCTATCGGCGCTTTAGACCCCCGCTTAGGGGTCAAGGCAGCGCCCCATCAGAACAAGAACCGCTACGGTCAGCCACCCCGTAACAGCGAATTAACGATCTAATTGATTATTCATCCACGGTATAACGACCAGCTAATCTAAAAAGACCGATAGGCACCTTTGAACGGCCGGCACCGTATCCTACTCGTAACTGTTGTTACGAAAGAAGCATCAACGTGGCTATAACCCTGGAGCAACTCGCGCACGGCCTCAAGCGCCAGATCTTTAATGCTCAGCACCGATCCGTCATAATTACCGGCATCACGACCGACTCCCGAGAGGTTACCCCCGGCTCGTTATTCGTGGCGTTGCCCGGCATGACCGGCCATGGCTTAAGCTATATTGATGATGCCAAAAGACGTGGCGCTGTTGCGGTGGCCGTTTCAGAACCTTTGACTCAAACGCAACACCGCCGGATAGGCAGTCTACCTTGTCTTGTCATTCGAGATCTTGTGGCATTGTTGCCTGAACTCTCCGGTCGGGTCTATAATTTCCCAGCCCGGCAACTCCGCTTACATGGCATTACCGGCACCAATGGCAAGACTACAACGGCCTATATGCTGGCCTGTATTCTGAAGAGCCAGGGGCATCAGGTTGGATTTTGGACCACCAACCAAGTAGTGGGGGTGCTCGAGCCATTTCGTCCCACCATGACCACCCCGCATGCACCCGCACTCCATCGCTACTTGCGAGAAGCCCGAGATCGCGGGGCCGAGGATGTTATTCTGGAAGTCTCGTCTCACGCGCTCACCCTAAATCGCATCGGCGGCCTCACCTTTGCTTGCGCGGCCATCACCAACATTACCCCCGACCACTTGGACTTTCACGGAACGTGGGAGGCATACGTGGCGGCCAAAGTCTCGCTCATGCAATACATCCAGGCGGGCGGTAGCATAGCCCTCAATGCTGATGACCAACTTTTGGCGGAATTAGCGTGGAGTGCGGACCTTCCGGTCGCGACATTTGGGTTTAGTGACGATGCCCACCTTCGGGGGGAAATTGTCACATCAGAGCGAAACTTCACGATCTGGCGTTGCCAGATTGAGGGGCACCCAGCAGGCCAGTTCACGTTGCCGGTAGCCGGAAAACATAACTTGGCTAACGCGCTTTGTGCCATCTCAATGGCCTTTGCACTCGGAATCGAGATTGAATCTGCCGCTGGTGCACTAGAACGATTTGTTCCCGCACAACGCCGCCTTCAAACCGTGACCCTGGGCACGACTACCTTCATGACCGACGTGGCCATGAATCGAGGGAGTTACGATGCCGTGATCCAAGCCGTGTCGGATTTAAGGCGGCCCTTTGTGGTCGTCAACGCTATCCGCGGCAATCGGGGTACTGGGGTCAATTCCGACATCGCCGCAACATTCGCCCATTGGAATGAGCAATTGAATTTTGCGCCAGTAATCGTCAGTCTAAGTCGGCACAGCGTCGAGCGCCTGGCGGTCGACTATCGCGTACGCCTCAACGAATACGAGGCATTTTCCGCGACAGCGCAAAAATTAGGGTTGGCAATTCAGGTGTTCGATGAACTTGAAGACGCCATTGATGCGGCGCTCGATCGTCTTAACCCCCATGGGGTGTTGCTATTACTGGGCACCTTTGGCATGGATGAGGGACTCGACCTGGCGGTCCAAAAGTGGAACGAGCGGGCCCGCTAGTCAAAGGGTTTTAGCACGAGATAGGCATCTTCGCCGTTTTTAAATCCTCGTGGGATGGTGGCCAGGCGACTCCAGCCGACACCCTTTAACACCGCCAGTTGAGGAAGGTTCGACATCCGCACTTCACCCAAAAATGCCCGAGCTCCCAAGTCCCGGGCCCAAACTTGGCCCGCAGTCAATACAAAGGCTGCCAAACCCTGCCGGCGATAATCGGGGTGGGTCACATTGGCCAACACATGGGCATACGGCGCCATCACCTCAAACCCGAAATAGGCAATGAGGCGACGGCCATCCCGCACAACCAAATAACGCGTTCGGGGGGATAGAAATTTTCTAACGACGCCCCATAACGGCATTGGCTCTGGAAAAACCATTCGTTCTAGCCGGACAATCTGTGCTAATTCCCACCAATGGACGTCCGATACGTGATAGCCCTTGAACCGATTTGGAACACCGTGCTTTGGCATATGCATCTCCTCGGCGTAACTTATGCGCAAGGTTTGATAACGGTTCTATGATCCACGGGACGGTTTGGGCCGCGGAACCTCGACCCAGACCTTGGCATAAGATCCACAACCAAGTCTTTTGGGGAGTGGGCTAGCATGTTTTTGACAACAGCAGGGTTGGTACGCAACTGGGCCCAGGTACAACCTACCGCACCGGCAATCGTTCTAGGCCGCACAGGACAAACCCTTTCGTATCGTGACCTGGATCGCTGCTCAGAAAAACTGGCTTGGACACTGAGTCGTCAAGGGATCCAGTTTGGTGATACCGTCGCCTACTTATTGGAAGGACCCGTGAAGGTGTTAGCCTTAGTGGTCGCTCTTTCAAAATTAGGAGCAGCCTGGACTCCCTTGAACCCCGCGTCGCCCGCTAGAGAGTGGTCCCGGCAATATGAGCACGTTGGAGCCGTGGCCATCGTTTCTGATCTGCCAGTATCCCGGGCAATCCTAGGTCGATCCCCATGGATCTCATGGGACCACGTCATAGCGGATGCCATGCCGGGCGACCGCTTTCCCCAAAGTCTCTCGATCTTCCAAACCGCAGGAATTCTTTACACCTCGGGAACCACAGGAATCCCCAAGGGAGTCCGGCATACTTATAAAACGCTATGGGGGTGGAATCATAGTCTCATTACCACGGTTGGGATCCACCGGGATGACCGCGTGGCCAACCCGTATCCACTCTTTCATATGGGGGGCATCGGGTTTGCCTTGGCGACCTTGCAAGCAGGCGCAACGGTTATCCTCGACACCCCATTTGATCCGGACGATTTGTCCGACAGCATTATTCGACATGGCGCCACCATCCTATTATTGACGCCCACGATGGCCCAAAGTCTGGTCGACCTGGCACCAACGCCCCGGCAAGATCTGCGGTACTCACGACTGCGCCACCTGGTTACCACCAGTGCCCCCTTATCCACTATTACGCATCAAGCCATGCAGGACGCCTGGCCGAATTTGCCAATGTCGCAACTATATTCGGCCACCGAAGCCATTTTTTCCATGGCCCGGCCTATCAACCCCGGGCCAAGCCTATGCGTCGGCTATCCCGTTTTTGGTAGTCAACTTACTATTCTAGACGATCAAGGCGTTCCCTTGGGCATCAACATCCATGGGACCGTCTACGTGCGCGGCTTAAGTGTGTTGGCAGGATATCACCGATCCCTCGACCAGTTCCACGCGTGGCATGACGACTGGGTCACCTGTTTTGACGTGGGATACCGCGACGCCGAGGGGGCTCTTCACTTGGTAGACCGTGCTAAAGACATCATAAATTCTGGAGGCGAAAAAATTGCGTCGTGGGAGATCGAGAACGTGTTGCGATCGCATCCGGGCATCAAAGAGGTTGCGGTCGTGGGGCAGTCCGATCAATATTGGGGAGAAAAAGTGCACGCGGTAGTCGTGGCGAAAGATCCCAGTTTGACTGAAGACCAGGTCCGTGGATTTGCGCGCCAGCACCTCCCGAGCTTTAAAGTGCCTAAAACCGTGGTCTTTATGGATGCACTCCCAAAAACCATAACCGGTAAGATTTTGAAGCGTGAACTTCGCCAGGAGAGCGACGCTCAAGAATAATAACGGGGCGGGATCGGGATTATGCCACACGCAATTATCAACTGCGCCGTAAAACCCCTCGCTTTAGCGATGGGATATAAAGCGCCCGCTGGCAGGCAAAAGTTTTTCCCTGTAACACCATACCCAGGTCGTTTCGTGATAGACCAACCATGGGTTCACCCTTTGAAAATTGGATAGGTTGGCGGTTGTCACCCGCCCGCAATCGTGGGAGACGTAAAATGTTCCGCGTCGTCAAGACCAGACGTTAATAGGATTGGGCGACCGATCATTCCAAGTAACCGGAGACCTTCGGGAGACCAGATAGGGGCGTTTGGCTCACCCCTTGCGAGTAAAGCCCTTTGGAGTTTCTCGCAAAAACCCCCCGCCGTGGCGAGTGTCAATGACCGCCTGAGACCTTCTACCGATAACCATAATAACAGCGGCGGTCTTTTGATGGTGATACCTGCGTCTAAGGAACGAGGTCCCTCGGCCATCCCAGGCCCCCCAAGGATTCCCCCGATACGGTCGCGAAGTGGGGAAACGGTCTTATGATAAGGGTAACCCTCCATCGGCCTTTAGACAGCAGTGGACATCCTCCCCAGCCATAAATGGCGGGGCATCCACTATGGGGCCAATGTTTGCGACTTGGGCGCATTGAGCGCCTTCGTCACAGGTGTTACTGACCCCCATAGCTAAAGCTAGGGGTCCGCCGTAAGCAACACCATATGATCGAATGGGCCCAGCCAGTGCATCTGTCCACTCACGACGGGGATGGTTGCAATCAAAACCGTGCCTGGCGGAACCATCTCCTTCCCCTGACTACCGTTTGAGGGCGTCGCATGCAAGAGGGCGTGGACTCCCTGCAAGTTGCCAGCACGGATCGCCACCCGACCATGCAATTCGGGTGAATGTGCGAAGCGGGTGTGTCCGAAAAACATGACCGAGGGTCACGCAGTATACACGATCACGGCGTTAGCACATCGTCTGCTCATTATCGTCTACCAGGTGATGGTGACCGATCAGCCTTATCACGAACTCGGACCCGCTTACCACGATGATCGCGACCAGAACAACTCGGGTACCGGGTGACCGTGAAACCGCCCGGCATACTCCTGGCTACGGGTTAGGCCGTGGCACCACAGGCAGAAGCCCGCCCCGTGGTCGGACCGAGTGGGGGGCATGTTTTCGTATGGTCTTTACCTCAGAGCAGATTTTTGAGGCAGGCAGGTCAACGAAACTCATGATGAAATCTGGGCTTGCACGGATTGTCCCGCTGTCTTGTTTACTTCTTGGGGCCCCGAAAATATTACTCGGTTATTGACCATCAGGAGTGTACACTTTCCTCCTCAGAGCGTTTGGTAATTGTGGACCTTCGGTTAGATGCTGTCCCGCCGGGGCAGGGGTTTCATTTTTGATGAGAGGATGAAAGACCATGAGAGAAGAAACCCGGCGGATGGCCGAAGCTGTCGAGATTGTACGAACGGGCGGTGCTCCGGCTTGGACCAGCGCATTGGATGTCATCGGCGCCGAGATTCAACAACAGCTTTGTGACGCAGCGGAGTATACGGATGGAGGGCAGGCCTTAGCCATTGCCACGGAATTATTGGGTTGTTTGGATACCGTACGGCGTCGCCCTGTTCCCAGTTATTGTTCCGACAGCGAGTTATTTGACTGGATGGTCGCCATTTCCTTTTTTTAAAGTCAACGCTTGCCAATAAACTCCGCTGGAGAAGGCCCGTTCTGATCTTTCTGCGTGGTGTTAACAGCCATTTTGTACTTACTAATCGGACAGCCCATCCGGTAGTTGGATCCATCAACGCTCCCCCCATAGAATGTGCCAGTCATCCCATGTGGTAATTGGGAAGGTATGGGCGTGAGGATTACGATGGGTTCGCGCCTGCTCCAATATCCGGTAAAAGGAAGGCTCAGATATCCATGGAGTTTGGCTTGCCACACGTGTCCCTTGATTTGACACGCTTAACAGGCAAAGGCGGGCGCCCAACGCAAAGACTATGCAGGCGGCTCGTCAAAAACGACCGCCACACACGAACCGGCGCGTTCGCCGACTGAAAGATCTCGTTATGCGGCAACGCGTTTTAGCCGCCATGGTTGCTTTAGATACGGACACGGTGACCAAAGAAGGCCAAGCGCGCCGACTTCATGTGGCAGAGCATGCGGCGGAGCAAGATGCAACAGGAAAGAAACGGTTGAGGTGTTTCCCTCGGGGGTTGGTACACCGCCGAATACGTTCTGCGATCCCGTCGCAATCGATAAGCTAAGCATGGGAGACCGTGGAGTACTTACGCCAATTACTCTGTTCTTTTCGCCGCATTCCGTTTCCAACTCGCAAATCCGGAAATCGAAAACCACACGAATCCCACGCTAGCGAGGCTGAAAAGCAGACGACCTACTCCGTGGTGGACCAACGCTAAACAGGCACAGGCCAGCGCGACCAGAAGAGTTGAAATGCCGTACAACAGAGATCGTTTAGCTGGATTCACAATATACCTCTCCTTGGGACTATGCAGTTTCTTATCGGTACCGCTTTCCCTTGGAATCTTGAGTATCCATCATTCTCGATGCTCAGCATACTGCATATTGCACCAATCGGACGAATTGCTCGGGAGGAAAGCGAAGACTACTCCACTGCCAGCCAATAAAGTTGATCTCTCTGCACTCTAGTACCTTAACACATGGCTCCGCGTTCCGCGGAGCGTTATGGGTGGTGCAAATCGAGAGGAATGACGCCAGAACTATCACCATTTACATTTACACAGACTCATCAATCTAGGTAAGGAGGGACTGTATGCAAAGAGAGCAACGCATACCGCGATGTTCAGCGCGAATTTCGTGCCACCTATTGGCGGGCCACCACCTTACCTTACACCTCGCCGATGATTGAGGACATACAACAGAGAGCTCCGTACTATTAGACAATCGAGTAGGCCAAGTGACTAACCCACGCTCTCTTACACCACCGTACGAACCGTTCGGTTCGCTTAGGGAAATGAACGACCATATCAAGTTCGCGGCGTTCTCTGATGAAGAATCTCATGTCCGGGCCACCAGGATGGACAAAAGGATGATCTCCGAGCGAGCCGCTGCGTTTTAAGAGAGGACAGAAAGAAGCCAATGGATGGCCAGTGGGAAGACGCGTATTTGTGCTCATACGGCCACATTGTGGATGACGAACTGCAATGCGGGGGGCATACACACTGTATGGCCTCTCCGCAAGGAATGACCAATGTGCGATGCGGGGGTAAGTTACAGCGTATTCGACGCCGAAAGTTTCAAAAACAAACCCATTAAAATAAAATGCCCACTTAGATCAACGCCAACCCACACAACACCGGTTGGGTGCAGAACTGTTTGTCCCTAACGCGTCCTCTCGGCCGCATTGCGTCCTGCTTCAAGAATTGCATACTCGCTTGATTAATGAAGTTTGATCAAAAAATTGGCGCGCTCGATACGAAGTTTGCGCAACGCATTGATACTCTTCAGTATTGGTATTGGGAGACGCTGGCTGCCATCTGCCTGTCCACCCTTAACGTGGTCTCCGACCACGCAGTAGTAGTCTTCCCGATTTCATAGCATGGCGTAGCCCGGCAAGATGACGGGCTGAGGTTGGTGTATCGTTCCGCGCCGCCAACCCCAACAGGCCACGTTGTGAGATGCAGGGCGAATCGCACCGGTGGTTTTGGCCGGCCGGCTTCTCCCCTGGGCCATTGGGGGATAGGATCCGTCGCCATGCTCTCTTTGACTCTTCGGCTGAAACCGTCGCTGAGAAATCCACCCCGATTTTTCAGTACATTTCCGACACTGCATGGCGGGGGCCGTTTTTCTGTGTGTAGTGGAGCTAAAGGGCGACCATGATGCGATTGGTGTGGGACGAGACTAAACGACTTTCCAATCTTCAGAAGCCCCATTTGGACTTTGTCGACGCCGCAGAATTATTCCAACATCCGTATATTAGACGGGTTGATTCTCGGAAAGACTGTCGAGAAACACACTGGATCGCCTACGGCCTCATTCTATACGCTGAACGGGGTAACGTAATTGGGGTGATTTCATTGCGAAAGGGGAATCGACTTGAGCTAGCGTTCTATACTCATCACGTCAGCTCATCGTCGTGGTAAAATGCCCCGGAGTCGAACGGACTGGGTAGTGGTCGATGCTTTGACGGATCAGGGCAGTCGAAGTGATGACAAGTAGCATTATCGCCAACACATGGGTGTCCAGCCGACAGAATGTTCCAAGGCCCCTCACCCCATAAGCATGGTCCCCCAGTAAAATATACGATGCGACATCATCGTGCCATCCCCATGGCCACTGAACACAGATAGCCCTTTTTCATCCGCTTAGGCTTTAACGCCGACACCCGGCACATTGCTTCATCCAATGGAGGGGACGGCGCCCCCTCCATTTTAATACCGCTCCTTCGATGCCCTATGCCCAGGGTGCCTCCCCAAGAATTATTCCCAGCGCCACGTGCGAGAGGCCAGGGTGCCTGTCACCACCAGCCAGATCAGTAAACCCAGAATGTCCGTGCGAAACGCCCCGGCGGCTACCGTCAACTGCCCGCTCATGAGACCCCGGAGGGCATCTGCCATATAGGTCAGGGGAAAGTATTGCACAATGTCAGACAGGATGCGGGGGAAGGATGTGGAAGGAAAGAACACCCCCGAGAGAAACATCATGGGAAAGCTAATCAGGTTGATGATGGGAATGGTCGCTTCCTGGCTCTTTGATAATCCCGCCACGATAAAGCCAATCGAGAGGAAGACGGCCATCCCCAATAATAACACCAAAAGAGTTCCCCCGAGCGGCACTAGCACGGACGCGTGTAAGATCGTGGTGGCAAATCCCACCACGATAGCCGCACTCGCCAGTCCGACGACGATGTAGTTGATGACGGTGGCCGACAGCAATTGCACGGGTTTCACCGGTGTAGCCTGAAACCGACGCAATACGCCCTTCTCCTTCCATCGGGTCAGGCCGGAGCCAATGCCGAAGAGGCTATTCTGCATGGTCATCAGCGCTAAGATACCGGGTAACAAGAAGTCCAGATAGGTGGAACTATGCGAATGGCTGAGGGCTTTGGCCGCCACCCGAAAGAGCGGGGGCCGTCCCGATAGAGCGATGTCCGCTTGGGAGACAAAGGCCTCTACCGAGCCGACCGCCTGCTGAGCACTAAGGGTGTTCGCATCATTGTACCGTAAGGTCAGGGTAGTGGTAGGATGCCCGTGGGCCGACGGAACGATCAGGGCGGCATCCAGGTGTCCCCGTTGGACCTCCTGCAACGCACTCGAACGGTTCATCTCCGTCACGTGAAAGAGCGGGGACTGCTTAAAGGCCTTCACCACGGCCGTTGCCCGGCCGCTAGGGGCCACCACCGCCAAGTTAACCCGGCTTTGAGAATTGCCCAGAAAACTAAAGACCACCATGAGGACCACTGGGAAAAAGAGTGTCCAAAATAATCCCTGCCGATTGCGCAGCGTCTGTCGCATCAGACTGCGTGTGAGAGTGACGACCGCATTCATTCGCGTAAGCTCCTTCCCGTAAGTTCTAAGAAGACATCTTCTAATGTGGCATTACGGGTCGTCAGACCCGTGATGGTGCGATGCTGCTGTTGAGCCCAGTTGACCAGGCCCACCAGGGTATCCTCTAAGTGCTCGCTAATCAGCATGGTCACCTCATCGCGCTCTTCCATTCGCTGTACGCCGGGTAGGCTGACCGTCGCATCGACACCGACCGAGCGCGATACCTCCACCACGGCAGCCGGCATATGGCGCTGGATGAGTTCTTTGGGCGTACCCTCGTCGAGAACCTGACCATGGTCCACAATGGCGAGGCGGTCAGAGAGGCATTCCGCTTCGTCCATGTAGTGGGTGGTAAGGACCACGGTGCGGCCTTCTGCCTTCAATCCCAAAATGACCTCCCATAAGTTGCGGCGCGCCTGGGGATCGAGTCCGGCCGAGGGCTCATCCAAAAACACCACCTCCGGGTCATTGATCAGCGCCACGGCGAGGGCCAGACGTTGGCGCTGGCCCCCGGAAAGACCCCCAACGCGGGCATTCTGTTTTTCCCCGAGATCAAGACGCGCAATGAGATCGGAGACCGGTAAGGCGCGGCGATAGAAGCTACGAAAGAGTTCCAGGGTCTCTTTGACCGTCAATAATTCAAAGAACGCGCTGGTCTGCAACTGGACGCCAAATCGAGACCGGGCCTCATCCGGGTTGCGAAAGACGTCCAAGTCGCCCCACCACACGTGCCCGCCATCGGGGTGCCGAAGGCCCTCGACGATTTCGAGGGTGGTCGTTTTCCCCGCTCCATTCGGACCGAGTAAGCCAAACACAATGCCAGAGGGCACCGATAGCGTGAGGTGATCCACCGCCGTCAGCGCGCCATAGTGCTTGGTAATGTTTTCGATACGTAAACTGTTTTCCATGGTTCCTCCTTGGTTTGGTCCTAGCCACACTGGCTAGTTTTCTGTGCATATTAGAAGATTCGTCATTTGCGCAAAAACATTACCATGATGTTACGTCAATTGGTTGACGGTATGTCGTGCCATAACCCACCAGGTGCTCAGAGTGGCTGCAATCCCAAAGTACGCGAGTTCGTTAAAGAAAAACATGTACTCACACCACATCACCACGACAATCGCAATTGCAACGGGCCAACTCCATCGGGAGCTTAACAGTCCGGTAATCAGAGGACTTATGCAAGCGACCAACATACCCCCAATAACGATCACGGCACCCAGAGTAGCGTTACCACTAGCCCAAGCTCCCCACACCGTAATTCCGGTCGTCACAACACCGCTAAC
>JAJZXX010000098.1 GCA_021806205.1 Bacillota bacterium
TCTTGCGGCACTAAAAACTCGGCTGCAGCCTGGTTACAAGCGCGTTCTACGAGATCGTCCGCCGGCCTCAACTCTCGCAAATCAAAGACGCCACTCTGCCCGAATAGGAGATGCACCGCCTCATGCCCGAGCGTGAATATCTGAGCAGCCAGTGCGTCAGCCCCGTTTACAAAAACTAAGGGGGCGACGTCATCCACTAGCACAAAGCCTCGGAACTCGTTGGGGTCCAAGACACGATGGGTGTTGTTACCAACCACTCCGTTGACGACCACCATTACGCCGACACGTTCCAACGCGCGGCAAAGGACCCGTCGGGCGGCTGTGACATCGCTTTCAGATGCTGCCCACCCAGGGGAAAGACTCAGCAGTTGGCGCATTGCGGCCACAACCATTGGGGTGGGGGTCCCAGTGTCCAGCGTCCTGACGTAACCGAGCGGCTCTCGGTCCTCCTCAATCCAATAGTCCCGGACCCAACCCTGCCGGATTTCCATCATTTGAACCGTCTCGATCAGGTCAGCGCTTGGACGGTTCGGTGTTGGTCCGGTTACGGTGCGGAAAAACGGAATGGGCAGGCGATCTTCGGGAGGTTTATCCAAAAACAAGAAGCCTAACGGAGTGTGGGTAGTCTTTGCAAAGTCCTCCAATTGGCGGAGGGTGGGCATGGCTGTGCCTTGTTCCCACTCTGGAAGCTTGGGAAACCGCTCGGTAATCGTCGTACGGTCCTGTCCAGCCCGGTCGATCGCCCATTGAAGAATAGCCGACCTGACGGGCACCCTAGCCATGTTGTCCCTCCTCTCATGCGACTAAGAGTTCCAAGTCTCTCAACTTCTCGTCCTCGGTTCCATACAACCGCTACCTTAGCTAGGCTAGGGCCCCGCCGTTATCACGACGGACCACCGGGTTTGAATGTTTACGACACAGCCTCTCGGCAATAGCAAACCCTGTCAGTCGACAGACCCTCGTAACCGGAACAGTTGGGCGAGCTCGTCTTCCGTCATTCCGGTCTCCGAAAGCAGTTGCTGAACTTTGACTCCAAGCTGCTTCAAGGCACGTTGGGTCTGTTGATGGTCTCGCTGGAGCGGGATGTAAAAGCCCACGACGTTACCGCGATTGCTGACCGCAACTGGCTCGGTGCCCGCTAAGTAACGGGTAGCGTGATCTCGAAAATCGCGTACACCCACGACCTTCATTCGTGGTCACCTCATGGTCACATTCTGCCCCTTGTACGGGTGAACCGCAATAGTGAATTTAGACGGTACCGGAGGAATGCGGTCGTATGATGCCTTACAACGGCGCCCGTCACCACGGCGTCACCAGGAGCGTCTGGAAATGAGGGTACGGGAGCAACTCCGTGGACACCGAGGATCCCTGAAACCCGCATCAATAGGGGATTCCATGGACACCGGGGATATCATAGAGTGAATACCTTAGATCTGAAAATCCTCGTGTCGGCGGTTCGATTCCGCCCTGCGGCACCACTTAAATTTGAAGCCCTGCAATGCTTGCAGGGTTTTTTATCACATGCATTCGGAGGTCGTTTGGGGCTGGCGTCACCACGAGGGAGAACGCAGCATTTGGGCATGGCCGTGCAAAGTCCCGAAAGCCATACGGAGACTAACTTCCAGGGCCCTCGGCAGAACCTGCCGGCGTCACCAGGAGGAAGCGCGAGGTTAATGACCAAGGCCGGCGGCTCCTGCTAGTACACAATGGCGTTAATCCCGCACCACCTACGCGATCAAACTTTCAGTAATTTACCATCAAACGTCCCGGAAGGGCTTAGCCAAAGAGTGCGACATGCGAAGCAAAACTGGCCCGTTTATTTAGGACACGGGATACTCAACCAGCACTCGATCTGGTTTAACCAGGAACAGTGCTTGGGGGTATAGAGAAAACGGATGGAGTGGCCTTCCATCTCTCAGAACTTTTTCCGGGTATAGCCATCCGACAATTTGAGAAAGAGCCCCTGGCATAAGGGAAGCCGCACCGGCTGTTCCAGTGACGGTGTGTTTCTTTCAGTGGTTACGCATTAACGCCATCGTGTACTAGTGACTTTGTCATGCCTGTGAGGGGCCGTTCGCGGCGAAGTACCGCCCCAATAAGAAAATAAGACGTACCGAGAGGTGCAAGAGGTAGCGAGTCGATCCGCCAATTCACAGACCACGTGCGATAACATCTCAGGACCGATATTTTGAGCCCCACGGGCATGGCTCGGGACCACCAGTCAACTCACTGGCGGCAATTAAGGTAATGCCCTGGATTGGCAAGTAGTCCCACCCGAGGCCCCAGAAGACTGCGAAGGAGGTAGCGCGGGCATATGTGGCGGATGGGAGCTTCGTGGGCAAGGTTGTGCAGTGACCTCTATTTCAGGCAGAACACGGCACCTCGTGACAACTGGCCCGGTGCACCATATAATTTAGGAAATCATGATTAATGAGGCACAAGAGGAGGGGTGCGTGTGCTGACTAAGTTGACACGGCACGGCCAAATCACCTTACCCAAAGCCGTGCGTGAACGCCTGCACTTAGTGGAGGGTGATTACATCGACGTGGAGATCAGCGAGGATGACCGCGGGATTGTGCTGCGGCCTCGTAAGATGGTGGCTATAGACCCCGAGCAGGAGTGGTTTTGGACGCCCGAATGGCAACAGGCCGAACGGGCGGCCGAGGAGGACCTTGCCTCGGGGCGCGTGGTTCATAGTCGGCCGGGAGAGCGGGCGTCCGAAACTTTACGGCGCGCAGTGGAAACGGATGCCGATGAATGACGGTCGAATTTACACGGCGTTTTATTCGTGCCTATGAGCGGCTTCGACGCGAAGAGCAGCAAGCCATCTTGGAGGCGGTCGATCAGGTGCAATCGGACCGGGATCATCCGAGTCTACGGACCAAGAAGATTCAAGGACGACTAGATATCTGGGAAGTACGGGCGTCGCGTGACTTGCGGCTGACGTGTCAGTTGGCCCCAGACCACATTGTGTTTGGCGTGTGTGGGCATCACGATGATGTCCTTCGACGACCGTGACGGATTAGGCCTCGACAGACTGGAGTTATTCTCGTGGCGTGTAGACGGCTCAGGCCAATCGTCACCACTCCTGGTGAAGAGATTCTTAGCCAATCGGTCTTGTGTCGCAGCCCGGTACTTGCTATAATAACCTATACGGTCCCGTCGGTTAGAGGCCTAAGCCGCCGCGTTGTCAGCGCGGAGATCAGGGGTTCGAATCCCCTCGGGACCGCCATTTTTATCACACCGTGAGGTGTGTTTTTTGATGACCAAACGCATGTTGAGGGTGGTAGACCGGGCCATTTCCCTGCAGCTGGGAGGGACTGCACCAGGGGCCTTACGGCAATTTTGCGAGCGAGCGGAGCGCGTACTGCCGTTCGGGCCTCTCAAAGAGGGATAAGGTGGAGTCGGGCTAAATCCCGGGAGATTTCTGGCGAGATAAGCTGTGGAAGTTCCGGGACCCGTTCAGAGGGTTTTGCGTTCCGCCGCGCAGCCTCGGTAAATACGTACTCTAAGGGAGCAAGGTTCAGTTGGCTCCTTGCCGGTATGATAGGGTGCCGAGAAATGCGGTAAAATTGGGATGGGTGTGCAGACCCATCGCATGTATTCGTGTGAGCGGTCCTAGATAAATCTTTGCCTCACCTGCGGATACCAAAATCGACGGAGGGTTGAACATTGGCAAAAATTGCGTTTTGGATAACCGCTGGCCCAGAATTGGAGTCTAAGGCGTTGGCAGGCCTGCGCTTGGCGCACCGTTTGAAAACGGTACGAAAACAGGACGTTAAGGTCTATTTGTTTGGCCCGGGCGTTGCCCTTGCGGTTTCGGAGTCTCCGAACGTGGTGAGCGCGTTGGCCGAATTGCGCGAAGCGGGGTTAATTGTGGGGGCGTGTCCCGCCAATGTGCAGAACATGGGGCTGGACGAGAAGGCGATTTCTGCCGTTGGGGTGGATTTAAAACCTGCCGGCGAAGTGTTGGTTGATTGGGTGGAAGCTGGCTATGAGGTTGTAGGAATTTAGCGTTACGTCAAGTAAGAGACTGCGGATTCAGTGCTGACGCATGACGGGTCACTAATCGGCTCAACCCGGTGGCGTGACGACGGTTCAGGGGCCAGTCAAGTCAATCGCCGGGAGCAAAAGTGCCCGCGTCGTCCGCAGAACCTACGCGTTTAGCCGTTTCGTAAGAAACGGCTGGGGACTGGTCGATAGGGGCAAGACCCTCAGGTTAGGCCGCAATCGCAGTGCAATGAATGACGTAGGCCTGGAGAAATGCGTCGGAGAGCCACCGATGGCTCCATGTCTCCCGCAAGAACTGGATCGTGCCGCGGTAGCCATACGTGTGTTGCAGGGTTTCGCCGATGGCCGACCACAGGGTCAGTACGTTCAGCAGATGGGCCAATTGCATGAGGTGATGCCAGTTTTTCAACGCCTGCCAGTCATAGGAATAGGCATGCTCAAAATGATCGCCGTGGCGCTTTTCCACCAAAAAGTGAGCTTCAATGGCCCACCGATGCCGACCCGCCCGGTTACACCGGGCGACGATATTGGTCGCGGTCAGGCGCTTGCGCGAGACCCAGGCCCACTGCGTCTGGTGGGTCTCGCCTTGCGCGTCCGTCCAGGTTTCGTGGCAGAACGCCACATGCACCATGGTTGTCCGCGGCCGACCTCCCGTGGCCGGCGTCCACGTATAAGCGATATCGTTCACCCAGCTGAAGGTTTGGGCGCGATCGCCCCAGCGATGCGTGCGCCGCCGTTCACCCGCGGTATCGAGGCGCCGGAGGGCTTGGGCTTCTTTCCACACACTGGGCAACACCTTCTGCGGCAGCACGATGAGGTAGTCCCAATGATAGTCCCGGCAGATCTGGAAGATGGGGCCATTGGGATAGAGGCCGTCCATCACGACGAGCAAGCGGCGGCGGGGGAACCAGTCTTTGAGCCGCCGTGCCAAGCGGCGGAACGCCTTGGTCTCGCTGTCTTGCTTGGTTTCCGGCGATGCGTCGACCGCATTCTCGGCAAATTCGCTCAGGAGCGGTAAAGTCGCGCCCGCGCTGGTCACCAACACGGCTTCCACAATATACACGCGATAACGGGTCTCCGTGTCCGACACGCGCTGGCGCAACGCCTCGGGCGCGAACGGCTGGTGGCGTGTGAACTTCTGCGTACCGTCAATGGCGACCACCCACGCGTGGTCGACCAAGTATTGGCGCACCGCATGGCGGCGCAGCAGTTGCGTAATCCGGTCGCGCAGAATCTGCTCCAGCGCGTCCGGTGGCAGAGTCCGCAAGAAGCGTTCAACGGTATCGAAGTGGGGGACGGACGCGAGATCGAGGTCCGGAAAGACCTGCTGTAACGCGGCCGTCAGGGCGGGCGTGGTCGCCCCACGATTGGCCTCGCGTCGCGAGGCATACTGAAAGACAAAGAGGAGGAGGCCATAAAAGAGCAGTACCGCCACCTGATGGCGAATGCTGCCCGGCCGCCGCGGATCCGCAATGCGGCTCATTTTCTCGAAAATCTCCGGCAAATGTGCGCGCCAAATGCGGAGTTGGGCTGCCGCCGCCTCTTCACGGGCTTGCTCTTCCTCGGCGACGGAGGCATACGGCGCTTTGGTGTTTGTCTCAATGCCACCACCCGTCTGAAGGGGCGGGCGCCCTCCGCGACGGCTCATGCGTCCACCTCCGGGTCTACCGGTGCCGGCCAGGGCGCCATCAGCGCGGTGCGCCAGTGGCGCATCAAGGGATACACCCACACACTTTTGCGCGGGAGCGTCGGGCGGGCGGTCCCGGTCCGCCCCCGACCGGTGGTGTGCCCCAGCCGCTGCCAATTCGCTGCGGCATAACAGGTGCCCACCCAGGGCTCTTCGACAAACGTCTCGAGCAGGACCGGAGCAAAGCCATAGCGCACCTGCCAATCGGCGCGAAGGCGCCGGGCAGCCAAAGCCAACACGTGACTGGCCAAATGCGGCACCCGGACCCCCGGCAGGATGAGATACCGACTGTTGTTCACAATCCGAGCTCGATAACGGGCCCGGGCTGCCGGATCCCACCCAATCCACTGATCCCGCGCCGCCAGTTTGTGGGCCGCCGCGGCGAACAGCAACGCCCCGAGCCGGATCGGCTCGGATCCCCCATACGCCCAGATCCAATAGTGTTGGCGCGCCCCAAACGGCCGCCGAAAGCTCAAAGGATGATACGTCGCCATGGTCGCATTCCAGATCGGCAGCTCCGCCGCCGGCACCGGCTCCACCGTGATCGGTTGCACGGCCCGGAGTGCCGCTACCAGCGGCACGGGCCCCAGCGGGGTGCCTTGTGTGTCCGCCCTCGGGACCGGATGAGTCGGCGCTGCCTTCGGCGGCACGCGCATCCACCCGGTGGCCTCGATCGCATCCAACAGGTCGTGACAGGCCCGCAGCCGCGGTTTCCCGGCGGGCGTCCTCCACGGGAGGTTTTCACACAAGGTCTGGACCAGTTCCCCCCGGCTGAGGCGGTGAAACCGGCGTAAGGTATCTTGAATGAGTGCAAGATCCGCGTCGGAGAAATACCGATCACCGATCCAAAAGGGTTCATGGAACGTTCGGGGCATCAAGACTCGCTCCTTATATTAGAGTCGAGCCTATCATCTCAGAAATTTTTTACTAGGTCCAGAGGGTCTTATGGAAAAACTTTTCTCGTTCCCCCACCTCTCCGGCCGGTTTCACGGCTCATGCGTCAGCACTGGGTTCCCGCCGGGTTGCCATAGGTATTGCCTTGTGCGTCCACGGTGTCATTGAAGGTCGTGTAGGACTGGCTGTTCGCCGCGAGGTCGGATGGACTATTCGAGCCCAGCTTCAATGAGAGAGCCGTCGCCTGCGGAGCTACCGTCGACACCTGCGTCGATCCTACCGACAAGGAAGTGTCGGTGGGACTCGCGGTAATCGTCGCGGCCGTTCCAATGTTGCTGGTCGGGCCGCCGACAAACGTTGCCTTGCCGTTCGTGAAGGTGATTGTGCGTGCGGCAAAGTCACTCAGTTGATCGCCATTGGTCGTAGCGGCTGAAATCAGGCCTGCCCCGGCATCGCTAACTACCGCACTGCCACAATACTTAGGCAGATTGCCGTTGGCGTCGACGACCGTCGTTGTGGACTAGTTTCAGACCTGAGTCATAAAAAAATCCCGACCTCCACGGCCGGGCACGATCCTGTGAGAACCCCATTAGTGAACAAACAATTCGTCCCTGCTAACCCAACCCCAACGCAACGCTAGAAGCTCAGCCCATTTGGCAGGATCGTCATGAAACAAAATTTCGGGTTCCTCATCAAACAGTTCGTGCAACAAAGACATGTTACTCGACAGTTGGCGATCAACAACGGACTGGGTTCGGAACGTGAAAAGGGCTCTTCGAATTGACCCAATGGTTATGACAACCTCGGGGTCGTCAAACTCCCTCCGGACGTCACCCATAAAATCCATTAGTTCCGACCTCCATTCTTTTGCAGATCATTCTTAATGATAGAATATGACAGTATGGCGAGAGATGTCAACGATTCCTCTGTGCCAAACCAAAATTGGTCATAAAAATATGTTGACTTGCTCCGTTCCGGGGTAATCGCCTTAAGCAACGCCGCATCCCCGCTCTCGTGGCGAATTTGTTCCACGATGTCTGTTACTCCGTCACCGCACCGACCGAAAATCCAATGAAATAGAAGTTGGCGTCCGCTCCGTCTTCTCTCCTTTATGATGTCCAGCCATTCCTTGTTATATTCAGGAAGAATTTTAACCGGCGACAACTCCCTAAGCCGAGCTCCATCCACATTACACGTGATCACGATCGGTTGACCGCCGGTAACTTTGGCAATTTTAGCTGCATACCGTTGCGCTTGTGCCATATTGGCTGTGGTATAAAAACCGCTTCCGAAGTCCCGAATTTTTTCATTGGTTGGGGTACGATGCCCGTCTCCTGGAACGATTTGCGATGAAAATCAGAGGTCCCGTGATAGACGCAAAAAGAGTCCGGTGTTTTCCATTTATCTAAATATCCCATTTCATCACCAGATTTACTGTATCAGATGATTCCCCTTCCGGCGACTGTCTGCGACATCCACGCCCCGCTTCTCTCC
>JAJZXX010000159.1 GCA_021806205.1 Bacillota bacterium
AACAAGAACCTCGGGATTGACTCCTACGAAGTCAGCGCCTTATGACCGTAGGAAATCCCCAAACCTACCCCAAAGCGGGGGATATCTCCGCCCTGAACGGCGGGCTTTTACGGCGCATTCTGATAAAGTGGGTAAGAAATCGTCGGGTCGGGATATGTTTTATAAGCCGTCACTCGTTGCGAATAATACGACGCCAACATCGGTGGCGGGGCTTTCGTTAAAGTGCCCGATCGTCCCATACGGCGGGCTTCCGGAGAGTCTGGCATAATAGACGAGGGGGAATTGAAATGCTGGTTCGTTGCCACTGGGCAGAAACTCATCCATTACTCACGGATTATCACGACCGCGAATGGGGTGTACAAAACCGGGACCGATCACACTTGTATGAGTTCTTAATATTGGAGGGGGCTCAGGCAGGACTTTCGTGGCTCTCGGTCCTGACCCGACGCACTGCATATCGGGAGGCCTTTTTAGGATTTGATCCGGATCGGGTGGCTCGATGGGGCGATGTGGATGTGGATCGGCTGATTCAGCATGCGGGATTGATCAAAAATCGGTCCAAACTTAGAAGTGCGATTAACAATGCACGCCAATTTCTCGACGTTGAAGCGGCCTATGGGGGGTTTGACCGCTACCTCGATACAGTAACCCCGGGCCATACCATTCACCATTTTAGTGCGGATGGGGCGCTGCCTAGCAATGATAGCGCATCCAACGCTTTGAGTCGCGATCTCAGACTTCGTGGCTTTTCATTCGTGGGGCCGACCATCTGCTATAGCTATCTCCAGGCAGTGGGGTGGGTCATGGACCACGTCACATCGTGCTTTAGATACCAAGAGTTGACATTAAGTTAATAGTCTTCGGCTGAACCGAAGCTCAGTGCGCTTAAGGCTATGACCAGGCCTTGACAATGTCGCCGCTCACATCTTGGTGGTGGATGCGTCAATGCGCGCTAAGCCTGCATCAAAAGCTCCTGCCGCGGTCTTTGCGGCGCCACCGTGATGAGTAACAGAGGCAGACCACCCACCCGACCCGCTTGCTCTCTTCCACTGAGATCGAATAACCCGATGATTCCCGTTGCCCGCCGGAGCCTCTGCGAACCCTCCCTATTACGGTGCTAAGAGCTGGCAACGGGGACATCCTGAGGAATCTGGCCTATGGAACGACTTAATCTAGTGCTTCCAACAGGGCTTCGGCTTCGTCGACGGTTAAAGTGCCCTCAGATAGCTGCTGTAAAATGAGGGCTCGTTGGGAGTCAAGGTCAAGTTCCGAATCCCCCCTCGTCGAAGTCGATTGGTTAGTCTCTGGCCCTTGCGACAACATGATGTCGCCGCGGTGGGTGTGCAAGGTGACTTGACCTTGGCCATCTCCCAGTACTCCAACTAAGCGTTGGCCACGTTGGGGTCCTGCGTGCCCCACCGGAATGAGGTTGAGGTGAGAAACGATCCGGCCCCGATCAGTGCTGGCTTCCACCCGGGCTCCTACGTCCTCTGCCAAAAACACCTGAATTGACCCACGTTGTTTTGCGGCAATTTCTAATTGGGAGAAGGATCCAGAGGCAGTGATATCCCCCATGCCGGTTTCTATGGCCGCCTCATCCCAATGGCCATTCGAAATGCCGACTTTGCCCAAGCCCGCATTCACCTCTAATTTAGTGCCATGACCGCGATCAATACGGACGGATCCGAGACCGGCATTCATTTCCAGTGACCCGCCACCGCCATCTTTCCAGGTGATATCGCCTTTGCCGGCGTTGACTTCGAAGTGGCCATCACAATCCTTGGCCCAAACGGCACCGAGACCGTTGCTAATATCCGCTTGGCCGTGAACGCGCGACATCTCTAATTTCCCCATTCCCAGGTTCATGTCCACGTCCCCGTCAATGCCATCAACCAAGGCATCGCCTTTCCCCACATTTATGTCCCACTTTCCTCGGCACTGAGTGACAGTGAGGTTGCCGAGGCCGAGGTTCAGATCGCCCGTCACAACATTTAGATTTTCGACATGTAATGGTCCTCGGCCTAGGTTGGCGTCCAAATGCCCCAGGGGTACGGGAGCCAATATAGTGGCATGGACTGGACCTCCAATGTGTTCGGCATCAAAAATTACGGAATTGCCCCGTATCTCCGGGACTAAGTCAGGGCTGGAATCGACATGCAATTGATCGTCTTGGCTCGGTTTGACAGTCAGTGAGCCCCGCTTGATTTTAATCTCTATATCGAGCATTACATTCCCTCCTTTGGCCCTTCCGTCGAACCGAAGTCCTTTATTAGCCTTAGTGCTTCGTCCAAGGGTAG
This sequence comes from Bacillota bacterium, assembly GCA_021806205.1. Taxonomy (GTDB): domain Bacteria; phylum Bacillota; class Sulfobacillia; order Sulfobacillales; family Sulfobacillaceae; genus Sulfobacillus_B. Next base: position 2,298 of record JAJZXX010000159.1, read on the forward strand.
CTGCCCCTGCGCCACGTCTTCCAAAACCCGGCGTCGGTCCGCCCCCTTTTTTGAGGGTGGCCACAGATTTTCTCCAGGCGTTTTTTCAAATGCGTCAACCAAATCGTCGAGCTTACTTCGTACGGTCGGATAGGAGATGCCCAAGACCCGTTCGATCTCGCGTAAGTTGCCCCGACTTTGCACGAACAGTCTGAGAAAACTTAACTGGTCGTCGGTCAGACTAAGTCCGGGATTACCGTGAAAACGTCCCCGGATTTGAATGTGGCAATGTGGACAGCTAAGTTCAGTGACGTCCAGTGCGTGCCGACAACTGGGGCAGGTGCTAATGTACGCAGCCATGTCATCCCTCCTTATAGTTTACTGTAATATGTGTAAAGTTAATATGTCAATCAGCAATGCGATATCATTTGAGGTTGTGACGCCACTAATACAAACACGGTACAATCAAAAGCGGAAGGAGGCGCTTTCCCATCGTGAAAGACTACGCCAGTAAGGATGTGCACTTTTGTGCGACCTGCCAGTGGATTCGCCATGAGGCGCCGCACGTATTCGTGTGTGCACGCCTTGGCTATGAGACCAGACCTGGTTGGAAGTTTGATTGCTGGGACCCAAGAGCTCGCTACCGTTGGAATGGCGGTGAGAAGGAACCGTAGCAGCCAGCTAGAGTGTCAACAGAGCGAATATTCGCTGGGCTAACTGCCTCGATGGGGCTCACAAGCTACCGTTGTGGCGGGCGTTGTCCCGACCAATCTGTTTTCTGAAGGCCCAGTGTGTTCCGCGCCATCATCTCATCACAAATTGCCCCAGGCAAAATAGGGTGCCTGGGGTAGGAAAGTGCTCCAATGGTGGCGAATAGGGGTATAAAAGGGGCTGTGAGATTGGTTCAGGACCAGGCAGTCTATTTTCATTTAAGTCTTCCCCGGGTGGCCATCCAGCGCGTTTGGCCCTATAAAAGCAGGCAATTAGCCGCAGCATCATTGCGATTGGCGCCGATTGCCACGCCAGAACTTCCTAGCCGATGGGTGGAAGTCCGCCCGCGTTTAAGCGGAATCTGCGGGTCTGATAGGGCCCTTGTCCATGGTCGCTCGTCAGCGTTCCTAACACCGTTGACCTCGTTCCCAGCGGTGTTGGGTCACGAGGTAGTCGCAGACGTTGTCGCCACGGGACAGCGAGTGGTGGTAAATCCGTCGTTGTCGTGCCAAGCCCGGCGCCTACCGGCTTGCCACTTTTGTGTACAAGGTCGGCCCGATGAATGTTTGCGACGCACCGATCCGGGTCTCGGCCCCGGATTGATTCTGGGCTACAATGCGCGCATGCCAGGCGGTTGGTCACAGCGCATGTGGGTACCCGAGGAGCAGTGTGTGACCGTACCCAAAGCCATGCCGGACGAACGCGCCGTACTAACCGAACCTGCGGCCATCGTCCTCACTGGGCTGAAAACCTTGGAGTGGGGGTCTTGCCGGAATGTCCTGGTGGTGGGATGTGGAACCTTAGGGCAATTATCGATTGCGCTGATTTCGGAATTGTACCCGGCTGTAAAGATAGTGGCCCTGGCCCGATATCCGAGTCAACAGTCCAGAGCGCTAGCTATGGGTGCCGCACAGGTCACCGGGGATCCTACAAAGGACCGCGAAGTGCTCCGCATCCTGGGCAGTCCCCTAAAAACGCTTCTGGGGCATCCTCCGTATTATCCGCACGGCTTTGACATCGTAATCGTTACAGCACCCAGCCCATCAGCGTTATCGCAAGCCTTGTCCTTTGCCCATAGCCAGGGACAGGTGCTCGTGTTAGGTGGGGCCGGGAAGGTCTCGGTCGATTGGACGCCGGTATGGTCGCGCAGCATTCGGGTTTCCGGGTCATACGGGTACGGCGATTCCGGGGTGGACACCTTTCGAGCGGTGCTGTCCTTGTTTAGTGTGATGGCTAGGCCCTTAGAGACCTTAATCACCCATTCGCATTCCCTTAAGGAGTACAGACAGGCTATTGCCCGTGTGAGCGGCGGCCCGGACGCCATCAAGGTTGTTTTTCGGCCAAATTCCCGATGAGTGAGGCCACTGACACTCTTACATGGCGCGCGCGATTTCTGATACCGCTGCGATGGTGCGTAAAAGTTCTTGATGGGTATTATAGGGGGCCAGGCCCAACCGAACCAGTCCGCCTTTCGCCGCCAATCCTAAAGATTCTATAGCGTTTATCGCATAGAAGTCGCCGTCCCAAGCCAATATGCCGCGTTCGCCCAACTTGGTGGCCACTTGTCTTGAGGATTGTCCCTCAAGCGTGAAACTAATGGTAGGTGCGCGCTGCACGTCATCTACGGGTGGTCCGTACAGCCTGACCGTGGGGATGTCGGCTAACCCGTCGTAAAGCACTCCGGCTAAGTCGTGTTCGTAGCGATAGATGTAGGACATGGATTCTTCAAGGCGGATCCTCAAAGAGGCACTGGGATTCTCGGAGAAGCTCGCGATAAAGTTGACCGCTTGGGTGGTTCCGGCCAAGGCGGCATGGTTAAGAGTCCCGGTCTCAATTCGCTCGGGGCCAACCTCAATTTGAGGTCGCACACGAAGGGTCGGTAAGGTTTCCAAAAGTCCGGGATTGGCGTAGAGCACCCCCACGTGAGGACCAAAAAATTTATAGGCCGAACAAAGCAAGAAGTCTGGTTGAAGCTTGGATACGTCAATCAGCCCATGAGGTGCCCAGTGGACCGCATCAATAAGGAGCCACGCACCTACCTGATTGGTCCACTGGCGAACTTCCTCAACCGGATTTACGGTGCCCAGAGCATTAGAAGCCCAGCCCAGCGCCACTAGTCGAGTTTTCGCCGTGATCAGGCGCCGAAAAGCATCCAGGTCAAGCGTGCCCGATGAAGTTAATGGCACGTGACGAATCACCAGACCTTTTTGTTGTAGGCGAAGCCACGGGGCAACGTTGGAGTCATGGTCGAGATCGGTGACAATGATTTCGTCTCCGGAAGTCAGAAAATCGCCCACAGCCTGGCTTAATAGAAAGTTTAACGTGGTCATATTCTGACCGAACGAGATAGTCGCAGGAGTAGCTCCCAAGAATTCAGCGACATGCGTCCTGGCTTGCAACACAACCTGATCGGTTTCCTGACTTGTCACAAATGGCCCGTGGGTGTTGCTGTTGCGATGCCCGTAGTACTCTTGTATGGCTAAAACTACGGAGTCTGGAACCTGGCTGCCTCCGGGCCCATCCAAATAGATCAAGGGCTGTCCATGACGTCCGAATCGTCTAAGACTCAAAAATTGGTCCCGGCAATACGATAAATCTTTCATCTACGCATCACACTCCTCATGGCAATCTATCTGGTAGCGTTCGCGATTGGGTAGATCTTCTCCTGCCCTGGGATTAGTGCTGGCATAAGACTGGAACGGACTTAACCATCTGTCGGCCGATCCTGCAGGGTACGAATCCTTCTGCACTCTTGGTGCCTATGCCTTACCTATAAGTTTTCGGGGAGTGTAGTATTCTCTATACAGCCGTGAGGTCCCGCAAGCACTGTCGCCGATCCACTGAACCTCGACGTCAGACTTCCGTCACGCAATCGCAGCGACTACGGGTAGAGTGGTTGACGTCTCGCCCTGTTACAAATTAAACATTTAGGGGGGACTATCCCAACAATTCCTATGAGTGGAGAGAATTCCGACCAAAAGATTTTAGACTACAACGTTCGGATTCGAAAGAGTCATGAATAACAGATAGAGCTAAGGGCATAGATTTTGCGGCACATTGGACTTCCTGGTGAAAATTCCGTGACCGCAGATCTCGTCACGGGGTAGGCGCTCTTGACATACGATCTATATAGCGTGAAAATAAACTCGTGAAAGCGTAATCGTCAACAAGTCACCCCGGAAAGCCAGGTGGACGTATGCATAGAAGATGGTTGACATACATAAGCCCGAGTTAATACCCTCCGGAGGAAAACGGCAAACTTCCGTACTAGACGGTCGCGGCGAAGGGAAGGTTTGGAACATGGGCGAACAACACACAACCCCGGATCCCTACCATGGGCGAAAGGGCGCTCTAGCCGGTAAACGCCAAAACGATCTGGCACTGGGCAAACGGAAAAGAATGCGGCCGGCCACAAATCGTTCAGTGGTGAGGTTGACTGTCGACCGTCAGCTAAAAAGCTTCTGCCCCGAATGGCGGACGCCGGGATGGTGATGGATTCCAGGGCCTGCCTGAGAATGGTAACCGGACTGGGTGCGCGCCGAGAATCTATGGTTGTCCGCGGTGTCCAGGTCGCGAGACGCCTCCAAAGCGACGTCTGGGGCCGCGTTAGTGCTTGGTGTAGTCCCTAAATCCGGACTTTTGGTGTCTCCAACCGGTGAGGCGCCCATGCCACCTGGTTGGGCGAAGAGGGCCTATGATCGCTTAGCAATAATGATTGCGAAAGAGGAGTGACAGCAATGACTTATATGGAGGCTGTTACTTATCTGCGGTCGTTGGAACGATTTGGAATGCGACCAGGTTTGCAGCGAACGATCGAATTATTGCGTCGCTTGGGTAATCCGCATCAAGCGAATGGTCACGTCTTCCACATCACCGGTACCAATGGCAAGGGGTCGGTAAGCAGTATGGTAGAGGCCGCGCTACGGGCGGGGGGGTATAAGACCGGTCTTTACACGTCACCGGCGCTGGAGGTCTTTCGAGAACGCATCCAGATTCAGGGACGGCCTATTTCCGAATCACGGGCGGCTGGGCTGCTCACCCGAGTCAAGCCCGCGGTGCAGGCGATGGTGCGCGCGGGCTTCGAACAGCCAACCGAATTTGAGGTGACCACCGCAATGGCCTTCTTATACTATGCCGAAGCGGGCATCGACGCACTGGTTTTGGAAGTGGGCTTGGGCGGTCGTTTCGACGCGACCAATGTGGTGGACAGGCCCTTGGTAACGGTTATCACCAATGTGTCGCTGGACCACATGGACGTGCTGGGTCCAACTGTTGATCGGATCGCCTGGAACAAGGCCGGAATTATGAAAGCGGGGGTTCCTTGCGTCACCGGAGCATCCGATCAGGCTCAGCGTGTTCTGAGTCAGGAGGCACAGGCGACGGGTGCGCCGCTGATTGACGCACGTTCCAGGGTACGCATTCATTTCACCTCGGTGCATGGACAACGGATTTCTCTCGCACTGGGGGAAACCGTGTATTCCGATTTGGAGTTATCCATGCTCGGAAGGCATCAGGTGGAAAACGCGGCAGTGGCTCTTCAAGCTTTGGAGGTTGCGCGCCAACAGGGGTTGCCGCTTTCGGAGAGTGCGGTCCGCGAGGGGCTGCGCAGCGCCAGATGGCCGGGGCGCTTCGAAGTGCGGGATGCCGAAGGGCCGATTCCGGTGGTGCTGGATTGCGCCCATAACGAGGCCAGTATGGCCGCCCTATCAACATCTCTGAGCGAATATTTCCCGGGTCGGTTAGCAGTAGCAGTGTTGGGGATGCTGGCGGACAAAGAGATTTTGCCTTCCATCCACCATCTGTTGCCGCATCTTCGAGCTGTTGTGGTCACAACACCCAACAACCCGCGCGCCTTGGCTGCCGCTGGCCTGGCGGCTGAACTTCCCTCAACCCTGTTGGCGGAGGTTGTACCGGACCCCGAACGGGCACTCACCCGAGCTCGGGAGATGCTGAGGCCAGGAGAGTTGCTGCTCATTACCGGGTCGTGTTATCTGGTTGGAGCACTGCGCCGGACGGTGGCTGCCCCTGCGG
>JAJZXX010000024.1 GCA_021806205.1 Bacillota bacterium
GCATCGAGGAATCCTCCTGAAGGTGATGCCGGGAATTTCGCGTGGCCATCATCGCACTCCTTTTTTGAGTACCTTTTTTTATGAGGCAATGAAAGTGTTTGGAGTACTTTTTTTATGAGTCAAATCGTCTGATATACAGATGCGCATTGGATATGCTAAGCTAGATCAATCATCACTATGACACATGCTCCTAAGGAGGAGTGTATCTTGGCCAAAATCGCGTTTTGGATTACGGCTGGTCCCGATCAACCGCTAAAAGCATTGTCAGGACTGCGTTTAGCCCAAAGACTTCGCACCACCCGAGACCAAAAAGATGTGCACGTCTATCTGTTCGGTCCTGGCGTCCAATTGACCACCGACACCAACGCCCAAATCCAGGAGGCTTTAAAAGATCTTCGGGAAGCATCGGTCCCCGTCGAGGCTTGTCCCGCTAATGTCAAGCAATTGGGTCTGGATGAGTCGACCGTCTTGGCCACGGGTGCACAACTGCGTCCAGCTGGCGAAGCGCTTTTGGAACTCGTAGACCAAGGCTATCAAATCATTGGGGTGTGAATCTCTGGCCCGATAATATATGCGGTGAGCGGTCATTCGGATCGACAGCCGCACACGCAATCCTGCCGATGTCCGACGGACATCCGCTATATTTTTCACCCCTCGCCCGGCTGTCGATGCCATCCATGGGCCGGAAGCATGCGGGCCGCGAGCACTGCAACAAGTCCTAGCACCGCGAGAGGCTGAAAATGGTCGCTAAAGCTAAAGGGGACCGCCAAAGCTCCTCCGGCTAAGTATACAATTCTTGGCAACCATCCGGATTGTCGCCATAAAAAGCGAAGACCCCCGATCCACAACACGCTAAAGACCACTGCGATTGCGTAACTAGCTACGTCGACCACTCCTTTTTGGACGGATAGATCATGCCAGATAGATGGCGTCGAAACGGGCCAAGCGATCAACATCCGGCCACCCTTGCCTCTCAAAATCCCGAACGCATTGCCGCCAGCCAATCCCTGGATTGGCGTCAATCGCATGGGCTTAAGACAAAACTGCCCGCTATCCTTATTCAAGATCGTGCCGGCCAGAATGGTGCCCGGCCCCAAGGGCCGTCTGTTGGGTCTGTCCTGCCTGGCGTACCTGTTCTGCAAGTAGCCATTCGTTCTGATCGCCGTCGACGCGGCGTTGCTCGACAAATATGACCGGCACCGTGTGAATGTCAAGGCGCCCCGTAAGTTCCGGCACCGCATCGAGCATGATCACAAAAGCCGTTACAAAGCGGTTTGAAAGCGCCATTCCGAGCGCTACGCGCGCAGCGTTTGCACAATGGAGTCACCCAGGTGTGGTCAATACGGCCAGGTTCACCGTGCGGCTGACCATTTTGACCGTCTCAGCGGTCAGGAACGAGATCAGGCGCTGGCGCCGTGCAAGGGCGGAAACCACCGCATCCCAGACGCGACGCTGTTGTCCCTGGGGATTGCCGGCAAACCACAACCGCGGTTCTTCATCCGTTGATGCCCGAAGTCCCCAATGCGGCAATTGTCGGGGATACCAGTCCCAGGGGGGTAACACCTCCGGACTGGCACCTCCCGTATGATGCGCTGGCGCAACGAGTATTGCATCCGCATGCACTGTCTGCACAGAAATATTGCTAAGCGCGACCTCACCTAGCGGTCGACTGGATGCCCCCCGCCAATCCACAATGACATGCCTCCCACAACATTAGCCACGTGGAACCCTTCTTCGGCCAAATAGGACGCGGCCGATTGGCTGCGATTGCCACTGGCACAGATAACGGCATACCGCTTATCCTTAGGCAACTCTGGCGCTTCACGCTCCAGATGGCCTAAGGGGATCGCCTTGGCACCGGGCACCACCCCGCTCCGAAGTTCGTAAGGTTCGCGTACATCGATAACGGTCCAGTCGTCCAAGCACTTTGCCAACTCATCAACCGTTATGGCCTTGACCGACACGGTCGGGAAGCCCGCCGCCTGCCAGGCAGCTGTCCCACCGTCAAAAATCGCCGCGACCGTCACGCCCTGGGCTCTTAAGCCCTCGCTCGCCGCATTGGCCACAATCGCGTTATCCGCAAAAATTGCGATGGCTAAATCCCGCCCTTGCTGTTTGATCCAGTTAGCCACCGGTATAGACCAACCCTGCTGGCGATAGGGGGCCGAGAGGGCGCCCGGCATGTGCCCCTCCGTAAAACTTCGCCCCTGGCGCACATCAATCACCACATGGTCGGCCGCTTCACTAAAGTCTTTGAGTTCTGCCGCTGTCATCACGTCTAACCATCCCTTCAGGAAATTCCCGCAAGATTGTTCTGGCGCAAGAGGGCCGCATCCTCCGGAGGCGGCTTTAAAAGCCGCAAAGTTTGGTCTACAAACGTTTCTTCATCCATAGACACAAAGGGATTGGCTTGTCGCTCAAACCCAATGGTGGAGTGCGGACTTTTGTTCATGAATATGCCGCCACACGGTGATGAGCCGTAGTGCGCCGGCCACAGTTCCACCCCATCGGATAACGTAAGCAAACGATGCACACTGTCATGTTGCTTTTGGGCGGCTTGACGAATCGCCTGGTCGTCGGCGTCCGCCAAATCGGGTCGGCCCACATCCCCAACAAAGAGGCTGTCTCCCGTCAACACGGCCCAGGGCGCTCGACTGCGTCTGAGGTCGCGAACGACAAACGAAAGGCTATCGGGCGTGTGCCCTGGTGTTTCCCACACGGTCACCGACAGCATCCCGAAAGTGAGATCCTCCTGATCTTTGAGGTCTTGATGGTCAAACCTCGCGGGAGCCGCGTGGCTTATCCCGTGAGGTACTCCCAGGAGTGCCGCCAACGCCCTGGCCGAGGACGCATGATCGGCATGGACATGCGTCTCCACCACCATGCGAATGTCAACCCCCAGGTCCTGAGCGGCGAGCACGTAATGGTCGACGCCTAACGCCCCTAAGGGATCCACCACCAGACCTTGACCCGTGACTTCATCGCCGATGATATAGGAACTGCACCCCAATTCAGGATTTTGCAGGGTTTGCCAAATCATAGTCCGACCTCCTCATCTAGCGCACCTTTTTCCCGGCCCAGTGCATCATACCGCCCACCAGATTCAACACGTCATAGCCTTCCCTCTTGAGCCTTCGTGCTGCCATCTGGCTACGCGAGCCCGAATGGCAGACCGTGACAACCTGCTCATCCTTTGGTATTTCCGCTAATCGCTGTCCCAATTCCTGAAGGGGAATCAAGCGTGCCCCGGCAATATGGCCCGAGCGAAATTCTGCGGGGGTTCGCACATCAATCACAACCGGTGGGCGATCCTGGGCCAATTGTGCACTCAGGTCGGCCCCCGAAATCTGAGGCACTTTACTACCGAAACCAAACAAATGATGACCTCCCTTCCCCAACAAGCATACCGACCTTCTCTAATATTGATACCCATTGGGGTATGTGATGTCAAGGGCGCACGATTGCGACCGGAAGTGCGCATCGATACTGTCTTACACGCGGCACTTCGAACAATCGTGGCTGCCGGTGGCCTTTTAGGGGGCATCGGATCGATTTAGGCGTGCCGTTGCTTTGACATTTGGTGCGCCTAATGTCATCGACGCCAGTATTCTGTTCTGGCTTGGGGGGATGAATGCGACTTCGCAATGTATGGACGCGTTGCGCGCACGGCAAAGCCCCCCTTTCAATTCCCGTGTTTTCATGAACCCCCTCAGCATACCCATTGTCCACGAATCTGGGAGATCGGCTACACTAAAGGAGACGTTTGCATGATGGGGGATTTGTCGCCGCGGATAATAAGAGTCGTATCGCAAAACTGATGCATCGCCTCAATAGTCCAGGTTCTCGCACCTTTTCGACACTGGTGTTAATGGTGGGCAGCCTTGTCTCCAAAGTGTTTGGGATCGTGCGCGAATTTTCCATGGCAGCCGTTTTTGGCACCCAGGCGACGACCGATAGCTGGCTGATGGCTAGCATTGTGCCCAACCTGCTCTTTGGACTTTTTTCCAACACCATCACCAATGTGATCGTCCCCGTCCTCTCAGGCCATATCGAGGTCGAAAACAGCGATGCCCGCGTCAATCTCTACATGGATGAGGTACTGACCTGGTCTTTGATGTTCTCTCTGATTTTCGTGATAATCGGCGAGTTCGTCTCTGCCCCATTAATCCACTGGATCGCCCCGGGGTTTTCGGGTCGCCGGTATCATCTGTCTGTCGTGATGCTTCGTATCATGCTGCCCACCCTCCCCTTTACCACATTAGGCGCCTTCATTAATGGGGTTCTGCAATCCAAGCGGATTTTTGTGCCGTCGACAGTCACACCCATTATTATCAACGTCTTTCGGCTCCTCGGGATTGTGGTCTTGGGGCTGTGGCTCAATATCTACGGGGTCGCCATCGGGTTCTTCTTAGCGCAAGTCGCACAAGTCGTGTATTTAGTCCCCACTTTGGCGCGCCAAAAAATTCATCTGCACCCCCAATTTTCCATCCAACACCCCTGGACACTTGTGAGTGCTCGGCTCACCCTTCCCTATTTGGCATCGCGCGGAGTCACGGTCGGTGGCACGATTGTCGACCGCATTTTCGCCTCGACGCTGCCGATCGGTCGGATTGCGGCCTTAAACTTTTCCTTTGTACTCAGCACTCTGCCGGTTAACTTGCTCATCACGCCCATTATGGCGCCCCTCTATACCGAATTAGCGCGATCATTCAATAATGACAACCGCGCCGGCTTTCGAAAGAGTCTGCAAGATGGCTTTGAATTGGTAACCATGGTCATTATGCCGCTCGCGCTAGGGTTCATCATCTTGCGCGTTCCCATCATCCGCATCTTGTATCAACATGGCGTCTTTAACGGCCGGTCCACCCACCTTACGGCGCCCTTGTTGATGTATTGGTCGATTGGTCTTCCCGCGGGGGCCATAGCTACCCTCTTTACGCGGGGGCTCTTTGCCCAGCGGCTGACGCGGGTCGTATCCATTATGAGCATCAGCGCCATTATCGCCAATGTAGTGGGTGACTTTCTCTTAATTCATCCGATGCGCGCCGCAGGGCTCGCCTTGGCCACCTCTATCTCCGCGTGGGTTCGCATGTTGGGGATGGGCATCTGGCTTGTGACCCGTGGCGAAAATCCGGTCAGCCCCCGCATTCGGTTCGCTCTGGCTGAATCGCTGGCGTTGGCGGCCTGGTGCGCCATCTTGCTGGCAGGGATTTTCGTATTCTCACTCAACCACATCGCCTTTGGACCCCGCCTGGTCGGAGCCGCGGTATTAACAGTTGTAATCGCAGGAGCCGGATACAGCAGTATTCTTTGGGTCTTTGGGGTTGTCCCCCCGTTTGTCGTGCGACGCCTGAAATCGACATCGTCACAGTAACGAGAAGCGAAGAAGGTCATCGACCGTCGGATACCCGGCTGTATAGTACAATTAGATTCCAGCCGAGAAAGGGATGAGTCGTCGTGGATCGCGATTCAACGCTGGCAGACATTGAATATCAAGTCGCGGTGTTTATTCGCCGGGCAACTTTAGGTGCACGCGACACGGGCGATTTGGATCGATCCGCCTATCTTTTCCTCAACCATCTGTACGATAATGGGCCCATGGGGGTCAAGGATGTCGCCCAGGAGTTTCACTTGGACATTTCAACGATTAGCCGGCAAGCGGCCAGCCTTCAGCAAAAAGGGTATGTCCGAAGGCTTTCTGATTCAAAGGACCGCCGTGCCTGTCGTTTGGTCATCACCGAGGCAGGGCTCAAAAAGCTTCAGGATCAACGCCAAAAACGCCGGGACTTGTATCAGGCACTATTAAGCGGATGGTCCGATCACGATACGGATGTCTTTCGGGACCTATTGACGCGGCTCAATCAGACTTTTCTCGATTAGGCACGACGACCCGGGCAGCCGGAATCCCGACGGAAAACCGCAGACGGGACATTCAGAGGGTCGATTTTGCCGCTCAGTCAACCGTGGAAAAGAAGTTGCAGTACTTTTTGAGAAAATTTCCCATGCCCGAAGAATACTTGAGATGACGTGCTGACCCGTGAATCGTGGCAAGCCAGCGCGTCATGAAGGCGGATCACCCCGCCACGCTGTGTCTTAAAGGTGATGTTCAGATATTGCCCAAAGTCAGCCGCACAATTGGTTGGTCCCTTTGGGGCAGGCTTTAATGCGTTAAACGCTTGTACAATACTGTTCATCGCGGATGGATCGGTGATGGTCCGATACCGATTTCCCTGGTGTTGGCCATGATGGTAATCAATAACCATCCGTTGCATGTGATCCGGCAACAGACTCGAGGCCGGCCGACTGTCCCATCGCAAGCCTTTGGACCCCAGCCCGACCGCCAGCACCGGCGCGGCCACTAAGCCCGCAATCCCGAATATTTTCACCATAGCCCCACCTTCCCCAACTGCCTCTCATAACGGAACCCCGCTGCAAAAGGTTTCAGAGATGGGTGCGGGATTAAAAGGGATGATTCTGGTGCATAGGTTGAGCCCCGTATGAACTCGCAATTTATTGGGCCGATGTGGTTTAGCAATTCACTCCGACGGAACCCCGCCCGTTGCTCCCCCCTCTTCCAATGTAAACGGTGGCAACATACCGCCATGCAATTCACCAAAAAACATTACTAAAATATAGCGAATAACAAGGACTTATGGAATTCTGGCATTAGGCAGTTCTGTGTCATACCATTATGGCGATGGGATGCACCTTGAGGAGAAACGTATGTGCTAGGATTCGTTACGTCAGGGTTTACCGGTAGTGTGACTGCCGATATCATTTCCGGGCTCGTTGGTGCCGGCATACTAACAGTCCTTAGCGGTTTAGTACGGTGGATGATACAAAAGCGAACCGAAAGACAGATACCACTCAAAGGTCAGTACCTGACTTCCTATGAAGACCGGGAAGGAGACGGACAAATAATCAAGAGGAAAGCTACCGCCACGTTGAAACAAAGGGGTCAGCACATCACAGGGGTTACCAGCAACTTAGACGACAACCGTTCCTGGAACATCGACATAAATCTAGTGCGGGACCGCTATTTAATTGGAACATACTCTAGCAATGACAAGGCGGACGGTAGTATCGGCATGATCTTCCTGGACCGTCGGGGAGATACCGGAGAATTACACGGATTATGGGCAGGATATGACCCACACTCGAACCAAATCGAAAGCGGCCATTACAATTTTCGCCGCTTTACACCACCCACCATAGCGATCCTCACTCCGGACAGAGCGCGCGAAGCCATGGCCATCTTGGGCCGAGAACTGGGGGACCAGTATGTAACAGACCATGACATCATGGAATACGTAAGCCGGCCGGACGCACTGGCCGAAACAGCCATCAACACCGACGGTAGAGTCATGGCGGTTAGTATATCCGAGATGATAGACATTGAGGATTTTCAGGGCCTGTTTGGACAACATCTTGATGCAGTACGCAAGGTTGTGCCGGGATTCTCATTGCAAACCTTCGGGCTCTTCAAAAGCATTGCGGTGAGCGAACGTTACAAAGGTCGTGGGGTGGGCACCATATTGCTCCGGCAAGCTCTCAACTGGTTTGAAAAACAAAAAGCTACGACCATTGTCTCGTTGGCATGGGAATCTGATGGCGTCTGCTTTGCTCAGGGCATTTTGGAAAGCGTCGGCTTCGAACGAAAGCTTCGCCTTGAAAGGTTTTGGTACGAGGACAGCACGGCAAAGGGCTATCAGTGCCCGTCATGCGGTAATCCCTGTATCTGTACTGCCAACATATACTTTCTTACCAGCTAGTTGGCAACCTACCAGGAATAGATGTTCGGAAAGCTCCTTCTTTGTGGCATCGCGTCGATCTGATCGGCGATTCGGTGAAAGTTCGCATCACGGGATGGTCTTCCGTTTCTTCGATCTCACATTTCGCACCCCTGGTAGAGCCGCTGTGAGTGATGGTACGTTTGGGCTACCCCGAGGGGATTTGCACAAATCGGCGGGAATCCATGCCTAAGAGTCTAATCTTTACCCACG
>JAJZXX010000155.1 GCA_021806205.1 Bacillota bacterium
TCTTCCGGCGAGAAGCCCGCCATTGCCCACGCTGGCGTTGGCGGCGCGTCTTCGTGATCCGTTTTTTCTGCATGGGCACGAGATCAAGGGATTGGCCGTCGGAGGTCATTAAAGGCTTCGCGACACTCAATCCCCGCCGAGCGTGCGCTCCGCGAGCTGGTCTACAGAAAGATGACGCAAGTCTTCGGCGATCTGCTCCGTGGCCGCATCGACCGTTTTCGCGGGCATTGTCACAGCAGGGTCGTCCGCAGCAAACGAGAGCCTCCAGTGGCCGCCTTCCACGGCAATATGAATGGAAGACGGCACCGAATGGGGCCGATGCGCCACGTAAGGGATGATCCCGGCGGGAAAGTTTTCGGTTCCGACATGCAGTTGATCGCCTGCGATGTCTCCGCCCGTCGCCGCTATCCTGGGAATAAACTGAAAAAGTTCCGCGGTGATCCAGACCGATTGCTTTCCCGATTTCCTCTTGATCTTCGGGCGCCCCCCAAGCTTTTTGAAAAACCGCTGATAGGCCTGGCGAAACTTCACCGCGCCATTACGCAAAATCTGCGAGGGCACCTGTTTAAGAAACGCCGTGCGTTCGGTAATGAAGCGGCTGTACTCTTGGTCGACGGGAACCTTGTCGCCAGCAGTCCCGACCATCTGCCGCTGAAAGCGGCGACAATACCGATCTTCTTGGACTTTAGCGTTATAGATGACCCGTTGACACCCGATCCACTGGAGCAAGATCTGCGCCTGCTCTGGACTCGGATACCGGCGAAACTGATAACCGTTCAGCATGCACTCACCCGCTTGCCTGGGTGCGTATTTCCATTATATCATTAGGCTACTATGAATGAAACAGAAATGATGTCTGCCTCACATGCAGTGTACTCTCTTCGGCTACATATCGTCTTCGTGACCAAATATCGACGGAAGACCTTAACCCCAGAACTCCTCGCGGCCTTGCGAGAGGCGTTCGCAGAAATTCTGGACGACTGGCGCTGTACCCTGATTGAGTTCGGGGGGGAAGCGGATCATGTCCATGTGCTGGTGGGTATCCATCCTGCGCTGAACCTTTCGACCTTGATTAACAATCTCAAGTCCGCCAGTGCGCGGAGAATGCGGAACCGTTTTGCCGATCACTTACGCAAGTTTTATTGGAAACCGTACTTTTGGCACCGCGCCTACTACGTCGGGAGTGTCGGAGGGGCATCCTTGGATACGGTGAAGCGCTATGTCGAGGCCCAAGGGACCCAAGAAAGACCCCGCAAGACAGCTAAGAGGCCGCCGCCCGTGACCGAAGGGAATCCCCGTGGGACTTGACCCCCTCCTGTCCTGTGGCCTAGGAAGGGGAATGCGCGGACATTATGGTCAATATCTTAGTTGCGGAACCTGGTTGACAGAGATTTTTGAGGCTAGAGCGGATGGCTTCTAGGATTAGGGATGCGGTCAAATTGGCACTCCCGCAATCAGGTAAGAAGCCAAATAGTGTAAAAGCGTATCAGTATGGGGCGACTCCTGGTCTCGCGGCCTTGTCAGAAGTTGACTAATCGCCAGATGAAAACCCGGCTAGTGGCAGGACTTTTTCGACAGGACTCGAATTGTCTCTGTATGAACAAGTAAAGGGGGCGCGTTGTGGAAAACACGATAGCACAGCCGACCGACAAGTCGATTACGGGGGTTACAGGGTTTGAGCAGGAGGTTGCACCTGGGATAAAGGACCTGGCTAAAATGGTGGATCGGCTGGGCAAGTTGAAAAAAGTTGGTCAGCAGGCAAACCTCGTGAACTTGTTGGAACTGCGCAAGCAATTAGACGATATAAACCGATTGGCAGGCGAAGTTAAGGAGTTTGCGAGCCTAATCAAAAAGCAGGTGGATGGCGTTGCGGTCGCGCTAACGGAGCGTGACCAGATTGAGTGGTGGGAGCGATTTCGGCAATCGTTTCATGCTGGTTATCCGCCGGTGGAGGGGGAATATCCCACTTTTCAGGTGTTTCCGGTGGAGATTCGGGTAGACTTGGAGCACGAATTGATTATGGTTAACAACCGTATTGTTCGGGTGTTGCATCCTGAAGCGGTGGCCACTCAGGTGGAAAAAGACTGGGATCGGCTCAATCGCGAACGGTTCAATGCGGCGTCCTTCGCGAAAGGTCTTTTGCGTGCATACGACCTCTTAGTGTCTGAAGCACGGGATAAGGCGCAAGGCAGAACTGTCGGAGCATCGGTGTCTCTAAAGTTGTTGCACCAAACATTGGCACTGAGGGCGGGTGCCGCAGGATACCCATTAAATCAGTTCGCTTTCGACATCTATCGGCTTCGTCAAAGCCCTCACCTTGTAATTGAAGGTCGTCGTATGGAGTTTGGGTCTACGCGTAACCGTGGAGGGATTGTTATTACTCATCCGAATGGTCATCAGGAAAACCTCGGGTCCCTAGAGTTGGTCGCCGAGGGTAATCAGACATGACCGAGGGTAATAGTCGACCGTTGGGTGGAAGCGACCGCTGGCCGGACGCTAGCTTATGGCCTGATGCAGTCATTGAAGAGACTTATGTCGATCCTTTCGGCCTAGTCAAGTTTTGGGAGCAATGGTATTTAGACGGGTTTGTAAACCGAGGGCAGGGCAAAGTGAAGTGCCTGGTAGGTAGGCCTGGGGCTGGCAAAACCCATGTTTTACGTTACCTTTCCAGTGTTGCAGGGAAACGGGGATTTCAGGTGGCCCGGGTGGACGTGTCAGACATCAAGGTTGCTGCCATTGACGATTTATATCGGGAGGTAGCCACCCAGATAAACTGGGATGTTCTGTTAAGTCGTATTCTTGTACACGTCATTCAAAACGAGTTGGGTTATCCGGAGTTTGATCGCGACCCCGCTAGCTTTATAAGCTGGGGCGAGTCAATCCGTCAGCTTACGCCGAATTTCCTGCGCCGGGACCTTCGTGAAGCTATCAATAAACATTTTCAGCAAGTAGACTGGTATTCTGACTTTGCCATGGCCGTGCGGTCATGGATATTGGACCATGTGAGCGACAATCCACTTGGCGGCTCAGCGGAAGTCGCCTGGTTACGCGGCGAGAAATTGGGCGCCAGTCATAGAAAAAGCATGGGTACCCGCAGTAATATCAATCGTCGCAATGCCAGACTCTGTCTTGGATCGCTGGCGTCGTTGGCGCACGTGGCATTTGGGCAAGGGCTGATAGTCCTAGTGGATAATGTGGAGGTTATGGCCTCGTCGACTCGGGTAGAGAATCGACCGTATTACACCCGTGGTTCGCGTGATCAAGCCTATGAAATGTTTCGGCAGCTCATTGATGAGAGTCCCTTGACCCCTTATCTTATGACCATTCTCTGCGGTGACGAAGATCCGCTCAGCGGATCGCAAATCGGATTTCCTTCCTATCCGGCCCTTTGGGCGCGGTTAGAGACGGAGATACATAGCGATAAGCCCAACCTATTTGCGGATTGGGTGAGCTTAGATGCTTTATGGGAGCAAGACGCCGTGGCGTTGGATGCATTGAGGGAGCGTTGGCTTCGGATTTCGGCTGACTGGTGGGTGGATGCCGATGGCAATCCCAGTGGAACGATGCAGCCGTTAGGATTAGAATGGGGGCGGCCGCGGCGAATGATCGCTGAATTATGGACTGAGGCGTCGGTGAAAGGAGGCGATGCCTGGTGAACAGTGCACGGGTTATCGTGGAAGGTCTAAGATCTGGTATCCCCTATCGCAAGACGGCCCAGGCGGTCACTATCGGTCGTGAAGCCAACATCAAGGCGCTGGTAACCCTTTTGGAAACGGTAGAGAGTGGCGGGCGTCCAACAATGTTTTCGCAAATTGTTCGAGCCCAATATGGTGAAGGTAAAACCCATTTGATGCATGCTCTGGCTTCATCAGCATGGGATCGCAATTGGGTTGTGAGCATGGCGGCAATAAGCAAAGAGACACCGCTGGATCGTCTCGATCAGCTGTATCCCAAATTGACGATGAATGCACTACGCCCGGGTAGTACTCAAGCCGGATTAGACTCGGTTGTCACGGAGGCACTTGCAGTTCCACACTTGTTGGCGGAGTCCCGGGCCGTGAATCTTTCCGAGCGTACTCGCGCCATTTTGGATAATCTAGTTCGACAAGATGCCGGTCTCGATGAACTCATGGGGGACATCCACGGGCAATTCCTGCCGCTGGCAACGATTAAACGGATCCACCGTGAGAATTACGGGAAGACCCTCAAAATTTCATCGACTCGGATTAAGGATGAGATTCCTTCTTACTTGGGGTTACTCGACTGGCTGATTAGCCGGGCCGGTTATGGGGGTTGGCTAATATTGCTGGATGAGGTTGAACTGATCGGAAAGTTTGGCCGTGGCGGTCGTGCCCGCAGTTACGCTAATATGGGTCGGTTTATGGAGGGTATGGGTGAACGAACGGTGTCGGTTTGGGCTGTGGCGGGAAATTTTCAGAATGACGTGATTGTGGCGCGGGACGATGCCGTGCACGCCCCACAATGGCTGGCGTCTCGCCCTCAAGAAGCAAAGGATGCCGAATTGGCGGTGATGGCCGTTGACGAATTATCGGCGGCGCGGCCACTTTCACATCCCCAACCTGCCGAGATTCGTGAAATGGTAGAACGGGTATATGATCTGCACCAAGAGGCCTATGCCTGGTCTGCACCCCTATCGCGTAACCAGTTCTATTCGGCGGTACATGAGCGGATCGGGGTGGTGGATGCGCGAATTCGGACGTGGGTACGGCTCTCTTTAAGTCTGTTAGACTTGTGGTTTCTTCATGGAGTAGACGCCGCGGAAGTTCGGGCTGATGAACTGGTCGAGATCGATCTATCCGAGGAGCCGGACGATCACTCGCACAAGGAATCGGTCGAGTTGATCGAGCGCCGGCCACTTTTTGACTAGAGGAGTGGGGATGGAAAGTTGGATTGAGGGTCGACAGGGGTCGATTGGGACGCGGGCAGTCCGCGTCTTTGGAACGGTGTGGCGGGACCGGCAGGGATCGCCCAAAGCGAGATTGGGCGGTCAGTTGCCCGAGTTTTTGGTAGAATATTTAGTAGCATTACATGGTGTGCATGGCGCGAGCCTCTTGGTAGAGGCACACTTTCCTACGACGCGCAATCGACAACTTTTGAAATATCAGCTCATACATGACGGCCATGTGGATCTTCTGGATTATGTGGAGGTTACGGTCGATTTGGAGCAGAACACTGCTGTTGCGCAATTGACGGCGTTTCAGCACCAGTTCCCAATTGATCCCGCGCTCTTGGAAGAGAATCCAGATCTATTGGCAGGCGGCCTTTGGGGACGTGTGACCGTAGGGAGCCGGCCCGATTCGATCGGCCGTGACGAAGTCGTAGGCGAACCTTGGGTCGATGGTGAATCACTGTTATCGGCCCCAAACGAGTCGTTTTGGGCTTCGGATTCTCCGCCGCACGTGAGTGGATTTCAGCCCTACCAGGCCAGGGTGGATGTGCACAGCTTTGTCCATGCGCGCCAGGTGTTCAATACCGAAGAATGGATTGATCTCCTGTTGGCGTCCGGTGGATATAATCCGGAATGGATTCGTAGTCAGCCGGATGGGAGAAGGCTCACCCGCCTTTACCTGATGCGATTTTTGCCCATGGTGGAACGCAATGTGAACCTTTTGGAACTTGGTCCCAAGAACACCGGTAAAACTTACCTATTAAGGAACTTGTCCCCTCATGCCTTTACTGTGGCCGGGGGAGGTGCTACCCCTGCGAACCTTTTCGTAAACTTAACCACCGGACGGCCCGGCCTCATTCAAAGTCGACGCGTGATTGTTTTTGACGAGGTGGCGCGGGTGCGATTTAGTCAAAACCGCGGCACATTGAGCTTGCTGAAAGATTACATGGAAAGTGGTCAATTTTCCCGAGGCCGGGCTTCGCATGGGGCGGACACGTCGTTGGTGTTTATGGGCAACTTGGAAGTTGAGGGTTCACGGCCCGCCCCACGTTATCGGCATCTCTTTGAAGTTTTGCCCCAAGAGTTGAAGGATACGGCCATATTGGATCGACTACATGCCTTTGTGCCGGGATGGGAGTTTCCAAAATTGACCCCACAGGTGCTGGATCCACCAATGGGATTGGCATCCGACTATTTTGGGGAAGCGCTGCTAGCACTGCGAGATTGGCCGTATGATGACGTATGGCTTACTGCGCAAAGGCGGTGGCCCGTTAGAGGGGATCTCAACCGGCGCGATATTACCGCTTTGGACCGAATAGGACGAGGCCTTTTTAAATTGGTATTCCCTGATGGGAATCTGGATCCGACTGTCGCTGAAGAACTCTTAGGACTGGCGGCCGAGTGCCGGCAACGAATTCACGAACAGCTCATGAAAATGGAACCGGGTGAATTCCCGCCGTACATCATCGGGTATCATGGAATCGTAAGCCGCGACGACAATAGGATGCGGGTCGAAACGCCGTTGGATCATCAAATCAATACGGCACCGCGGGCGGGTGAAGCGACTTCCGTCGCGGCAGCTACCGATAATGTTACGGGATCTGTCAGCACGGAAGTGGCAATGGTCCAGGTAGTTATGACCACGAGCAAACGCTACCAGCCTACCTTGCTGGCAGACCCTGGGTTAATAGGTCTGGAGGCAGTGTGGCAGGTCGCACACTTTTTTCTTAAATCCCATAGCCAGCGATTAGGTCTATCATCCGTGGCGCGATGGGAGGGAATCGGGATACAGTGGACCGGGGGTCCCGGCGATCTGAGAGGACGATGTGAGCTATCGCTAGTCATGGCTCTGGTGTCGGCGTGGTTGAGAAAACCGTTGCCGCCAGCCCTGGCCATCATTGGGGGCATGACCGTCGCTGGTGATGTGGTAACACCTTCAGATATGGTGGCATTGACCATGGCAGCGCTCAACCGCGGACGTCAAATCATTGTGTTACCTGAGGGAAGCCCCATTGATTTATTGCGCGACACGTTCTCCACAACATTTGATCCGACAACCTGGGTCGCGGTGCCTACCGCCATGCGTGCACTTCGCTGGGCATTTTCAGATCGGTAAGAATCCGCGAGCGTAGTCCGGTGATCGGCCTCAGACGCATGTGAGACTCAGAGTCTCGTCACGGACTTTTCGGTGTGCCCGTCGCGTCTCGCGGACTAAAGTGCCGACCCCGACGAAAATGACCGTCGCAATGACCATCATAAAGGGTAAGCCGATGGTATCTAGATTATGCACATGCAAACCGGTATTTATGCCAATGGCCGCAAGTTTTGGGAACGCCAACCCAAAGAGTCCTGCGGCGGCAAAAATGATTCCGCCCCAATACAACGTGTTGCCGGCCGTCTTTAACGAAATTTTCCGGATGGCGTCGGTGGACAGACCCAGGTTACGGCTAACCCATCCAAAAAGGCCGCCCGCCGCAGCCTGAATCAGAGTGGTTCCGACCCCGAAGAGAAATCCCGGTATCCAGGCCAGCCAAGCGGATGGCATCGTCGGGGCGAGCACCGTATAGATGATAATCGCGAAGGCACCAAATCCCCATCCGGCGATGAAGCCATGAATTAACGGCATCCACCACCGGGGATCTTGAGGCGACTCCTCCTGAGGTTGGTCACGATGCCCCAGTCCAAAAAGATGCCAATGCTGACCGCGGAAAATATGGCGAGCAGCCCATAACATGACGACACCTACCACGATATAGACAATATCATCGACGGTTGATCCAAACGTGAACCATTTATCTAAGGCGAGATACGCCAATTCACTGGCGAGTGCCCGCTGAAACGTAAAGGCTGCCGAAAATGTGAGGCCTGCGATAATGCCCCGTCGTGTCGAATAGCTACCAATGGCATAGCTAAACGTGATGGGCCAGGTGTGCTCGTCTGGAGTTATTCCATGCACCATCCCTAATAGAAGGGCGATGAGTAGTACCGCACCAAAGGTTAGTCCCGCATGCGGATCCCACAGATTAAGCATGGCCCACATTCCTTTCAAATGATAATCTGTTGCATATACGATATGCCATCATTAGGTACCTGTCAAGTCACCAGCCAAACAATTTTTGCTCCCAACGGTTCCTCTTGTGCATAGGGAATGACTCGGGTGTTTTAGTCCGAGACTGCAAGTGATAAGGGGATGCTAAGCGTGATGACCATGTTTGACCTACGGGACAGGTGTGCTAAAGTCTGAAGTAGATAAAGGATGCGCGGATGTGGGAGAACGTGAGAGGTACTGGCATGCACCAGGTGGCCCACATACATTTGTTTGGAAAGGGATGAAGGTTGGATCTATGGAATATCGCATGATGGCGGGCAAGATTCATCGCGCTACGGTGACGGAGGCGAACTTGAATTACATTGGATCGATCACCATCGATCAAAACCTTTTAACCGCGTCCGGATTGTTGCCCTATGAAATGGTGCAAATTACAAATCTCGCCAATGGAGCCCTCTGGCAAACCTATATTATTGCGGGCGAAGCGGGAAAGGGCGACATTTGCCTGAATGGGCCGCCTGCGCGTCTCTTTCATCCCCATGATCTCGTGGTTATTTTGGGTTGGAGAAATCTTACTCGCGATGAGTTGCGTACATACCAACCCCATGTCGTTTTTGTCGACGAGCACAACCAGATCACCGATGTGACGACGGAGGAATCTCCCTTTAAGGAATATGTCAACCACCCCGGCCTGAAGGCCGGAGCTTCTGAAACCTCCATCGGTTGACCAGTCTCAGCCGTTTTGCACGGCCCCGTTCGGTCAGTGCAGGCCTTGGGGTGCTTCTCCAGCCCCAAGCCCTCCGGGTTCACGTTAAAAGCATATGCTCAGGGTAATGTCAGCGGTGCCCTGACAGATTTCGACCTGATCGAACCTTGGCGAGGAGAGATCCCGTATGCGCGGGATGTTATCAGCTCAGCCCCTTACGGGGCAGAAAGCAGGGCAATCATGGTTCGGTTCTCGATCAGCACAAGAAACCGCTCATGCCGTGCTCCGAAAAACGGGCCCGTACTGCGATACTTCGAATGCCACCTTTCAAATCGATTACGTCCTCCCGAAAGACGGTGGTCGCTCCGATCGGGTGTCAAACTTAGCCCTCGCCTGTCCCGCTTGCAACCGGTAAGGGTAATCGGTAGCTGGCCGACTTTTTCACTCATGACGCCGGTGCCGGCGTCGCGTCCGGAAGAATGCGCACCGCAGGCTGCACCGTGGGAAACGACCCGCCTCGAACGGGCTCAACGCCAAATGAGAGCGCCCCTTCAAGATGCCGCGGCCATGAATGAATGCCACACGCTGGCGTCTTTCTGAACGGTTGACGGCACATGCTGACGGCCGATTTGTCGTCATGACTGCGGACGGCAACAAGATTGAGGGGCACTCTGACCAGCGCTGCATTCTGCAACGCCTAGATGGCTGGCCGTATACTCAACGCCGGGTTACTGGATAACCGTTACCTGGCGGTGCTCCTCCACCCTTCGGGTACTACGCTGCCCTGAAGGGCGAGGCCCCCGCACCGTCAAAAATTGCTTGGGAAGAGGATAGGGCTTGAAGGTGTCGCGTTCTTCAGGGGCTGCGTGTATCGGCAGAGCGCCAAGAAAATCGATTAAGATTGCTTGTCTTGATGAGGCTATCAGACATAGTTGATGAGCCTGATCATTCGGTTTGGCGAATCCCTTCAGTTAGAGGTTGCATCACCGAAGTTTCTGCACAGGCCCTTTCTACATCGACCCGGGTTGAGAAAAAAGCGGCACCCTGGCCGAAATCCGAGAGCCTCTGGGGGGTGAGAGCGTTGATGGGTTGGTGATGGGGATTCCCGCCGTCCCACCATAATCCTTGGCTCACAACAACGCCCTTTAAGAGGTTTGTCCCCACCCGAGCTCTAAGACAGCATTGACCCCGATCGTTCCACACCCAAACCAGGTCGCCACTCCTTACGGATCTTTTTTCCGCATCTGCGACATGCATGGCCAGGAACGGCTCTCGTTCAGCGTGCTTCAGTGATTCCATATTGCCAAAGGTAGAATTTAAAAAGTTGTGGTTAGGAGCCGACACAAGTTGTAGCGGATAAGTCTCGGGCTCCCTCAGTGGAGTATGGTCCGGAAGCGGAGGCCATCCCAACTGCTGCAGTGATTCCGAATAGAACTCTATCTTTCCCGATGGAGTGGGAATATGGGTGGGGAACAGCGGATGATGGCGGAGATTCAACTTGATCCATCCACGGGTTTTCAGCGACTCATAGGTGACATCGGTGAGATAAGGGCTGTCGCTATCCATGGCTTCTCGAATCATGTCTGTTTCGGTGCACTGAAAACACGCGTCATCAAACCCCATGCGAAGTGCGAGTTCTTTAAACAGGGTGAAATTCGACTTGGATTCCCCTAAAGGCTCGATAATTGGTTCGTGCAGTTGAAGATAGAGGTGCCAATAGGATTTGTATAAGTCACGATTCTCGAAATGGCTGGTTGCGGGCAGTACGATGTTCGCGAAACGGCAGGTATCGGTCAGGAATAGGTCGTGGACGACGGTGAATAAATCGTCACGCATCAGCCCTTCTCGGACTTTGTTCTGGTCGGGAGATACCAAAGCCGGGTTGCTATTATACACAAAAAGCGCTTTTATGGGGGGCGTGGCATTAAGCAAGGCGTTGCCCAATTGATTCATGTTAATCGTACGCGCATGGGGATTGGGGTGCAGTTCTGGACGTTGAAGTGCAGGGAGACTCAATCCGGCGTACCAGGCATTGCCCTTAAGAGCACCACCTCCTTTGATGCCCCATTGGCCCGTCAAGGCGGGTAGACAGGTGATTGTACGGACAGTCATCCCCCCATTGTCGTGATGTTGTAACCCATTTCCAATACGGATAAACGAGGGGCTGGTGGTGCCGTATAGGCGAGCCAGGTGGACGATATCATCCGATGGAACGCCAGTAATCCGGGACACATATTGAGGCTTATATGTTTGAACGTGTTCTACGAGTTCCTCATAACCGTATGTATGCCTGGTAATGAATGGGTGGTTGACCAGGTCTTCGGTAACGATCACATGCATGATGCCCAATGCTAAGGCCGCATCTGTACCGGGTAAAATAGGTATGAACCAATCTGCCCAACGTGCGGTGCGATTTTGGTGTACATCGATATGGACGATGGTGGCGCCGCGCTTGCGCGCCTGGTCGGCATAAATCGCTTGATGCATATTGGTCGCAATGATGTTGGCGCCCCAAATGATAATGAGGTTGGAGGCCACGGTCTCTTCCGGATCGATGCCGGCGTTGACGCCCATGGTATACCGAAATCCTTCGGATCCGGCGCTATTACAGATGGTTCGGTCGAGATGACTGGCGCCGAGCCGATTGAAAAAACGCCGGTCCATCCCTTCTGCGTTTAGCACACCCATATTCCCATAAAAACTATAGGGCAAAATGGCTTCAGATCCATACCGCTCGATGATCGATTGAAATCGGCTCACAAGTTCCGCATAGGCCTCATCCCAAGTTATTGGATCAAATGTCAGAGTACCTTTTGGGCCTCGCCTCCTTAGTGGCTGCAATAGACGCTCTTTGTGGTAGACGCGTTGCGGTAAGAGCCGCACTTTATTGCAGATGGCGCCTTTTGTGACCGGATGCTGTGGATTACCGCTGACCTTGATAATCTTTCCGCCTTCTTTAACCACGTTGAGGCTGCAGGTATCTGGGCAGTCAAATGGGCAAACTGATGGGGCTATGGTTTGTTGTGGCAATTGTCGGCACCTTTTTCTCCATAATCTATGGTTGAGTGTATCTTAAAAAGCTGGGTCAGATCCTCTAGCGGAAGTTTCCTAGTTAGCCGGTAAATTGGCCTGAAACGTAATCAGTGTCTCATTTCTGTGTTTATACAACTTATTTAGCCGGGCTACCGATCTTTCTTGTAGAAGATAATTCCTATTAAAATCCGAATTTGCGCGCACCGTGTCGAAGCCTCTGTTTATCCACCGAATGTCGAGGCGGTGCGGGGATGGCGACGATGACCAAACGCAAGGTCAAGGGACACATGTATTATTACCTCGTTGACGGGAAACGGGTGGATGGCAAGTCGCGGCTCGTGAAGCAGCAATATCTGGGACGCGCGGACCAGGGCGGCGGCCAAGCACTGTTCCAGATCGCGCGGAGCCTCCGCCTGGTGGACCTCATTGACGCCGTCGCGCCGAAGCGCGACCAAGGACGTGCGACCGGCAGGTCGTAGTTCTTGTTAGTGAGAGTCTAACCCTCGCAAGTTCACTCGTTCAAGTGGGGTAGGCGATAATGGCAGGGTGTCTGGGGCAACCCAGAATCTGATGGGCCTGAGCCGAATTTCGGACCCGGGCGGAATACGCATACGCGATGGCGCGGCGTAGCTTATGGTACGACTCGGTTCATCGCCGGCTGCACGTTATGACGCAGGGTCACCGAATCGACGTAGGTCAATAAGTGCGCGCTGCGATAGACATTGTCCAACTCCCACAGGACTTTCCTGGTGCGGTTTTTCCTGCCGTACGTGCTCAACTTGCCGATAATATCGCTTTGAGTCGTCACTTTGAGCGCGAGCGCTGCCAAGATGTGCTGGATGTTGTCGGCTTCGTCGATCATCAGACGCGCATTGATTTTACTGGTGGACTCCCGCGTTGTTCACACTGAGTGGGTGGTGCGAGCACCACCAGGAGATCGAATACCTATCAGAAGATCCGTGAACTTCTGCCGCATACGTGCCGCCGCGGACCATCCATCCGGGTGGAGTCGGCATCCACGTTGGCCCCGACGTCGTCACGGCTACAGCCATTCCGCTTGCCACTAACAACATCACTTCTTTCCAGGCAAGGGGTCCGCGCAGTAAACCATCGATAAAGACGATTCCGTCCGCCAATAACGTAGTAGACACGGGAAGTGGCGGTTCGGCCCCAAGTCGTTATATTGAACTCGCGCGGCTCGCCGAACACCGTCATCCACCTTCAGTGCAACTAAGATGGGTTTGGGTCGCAACGCATCCGGTCTGGGCGTTCATCTGATTGAGAAAACCAAGTTCCCCAGGCGACGATGGATGTCCACCTGGGTGCAGCACTCGCCACTGCCGACCACCATTGGTTGTGCTTTCGATTACCGTCTGATTGTGCTTCAGTGAGTACAAGGCCACCCAGCCTGTAGTCGGTGAGCTAAAGGACAAAGCGGTTACTGTTCCCACCAAGCCACGTGTCGAGAGCGACGCCCTCTGCCATGTGCGGCCTCCTGTACGCGTCAGAAGCTCTTGGAGGATCGGCACTACTTGCTTTCGCGCATTCATCCGCCAATACGCGTTGACAACAAATCCGTCACGTGGCGAGGAAAAAAGAAGTCGCGTAGCGCTCAAAGAGGCCCCGATTCGCAGAGGTGATGGCCCGGGTAGCGAAATTGGGGTCCAATGCTGGCCACTACTCTCAGTCACTGCAGCAGCCTCCTGCGTTCCGCCCCCCGGACCTCCGATGATCATACCGTGAGTAGCGCTCGAAAACGCTAAGGTAACCGGTCCGGAGGGCATCCAAATTTTTGAGGCGGAATGCCATGTGCGGCCTCCGTTCGTCGTTCTTAAGAGTTGATATTGGGCGTGCCCCATGGCTACCCCGAGACCAACCAAAGCCATCCCTTCCTGTTGGTCAACAAAGGTGAGTTCCATCACACCATGCATTGCTGCATCTTGTTTCGGATACCGAGCCACGACTTGCCACTGCTTTCCCCAATCGGTGGTGTGGTAGAGCGTAGCGGATTCGACATCGCCGCGAGCATTGAACTGGTCTGTGATCATCCATCCTTGATGATGGGGCACCAAATCGAGTGCCACCACGGCGCTGTGGCTAGAGGATATGTTTTTTACGGTCTTAAATAACGGGGCCGGAATGGTTAAACGATGAGCTTGCGCGGAATGAAACCCACACGCAACTAAGGAGACCAGTATCCCGCCTATTCCCAGCATCTGAAGAGCAGTACGCATACCCGACCACCTCTCTGGAGTATAAACGCAGCGCCATGACGGGAGGTTACCCCGATCGTGGTTCCGGTCTTTTACGCTAGCCCTCGTGAACTGAAGTATCTCGGGTCGTCGCGTGCATGTCCGCACCACAATGGCACGAAAGATACTCCCTCAATGCCTGTAACACGACGTGATGGTGGCAAAGTATGGACCCCAACTCAGGATGACCCTTTGCATTCCGATTCCACATCGCGTAGCAATGCACAATCAAACGGTGTTCTTCTTGGCAGGCCTCCCTAACGGCACGCTCAGATATCACGATGTTCACCCCCAGAACAAAATTCCTGAAGCACGCGCGGCGGTTTTCTACGTAGCGCAAGCCACAAAGCGGTCCACAGTTCTTGCTCTAAATCTGCTACATTACTCTGTAAAGTCCAGTTGCAATAAACGTGGATCTGCTTTTCGAGTGTTTTCATGAGATCAGCAAAGGCATCTTGATCGTCGGCATTTACTCGACACATCAATTGAGCTAATGAGGACACGTCGTCCGGATGCGGCGAATCGCCCTTCTGACCGTACGTTGGTCGCATTCGGCGATTTGGGCAACGGCCACTTGGGTTTTCCCTTGACCAAGCTCCAACAAGATTACCTTGTCGCGTGGCTGCAACCGTAGTAGACATTTTTGTAGCCATAGATCGTTGTCGATTCCTGTCGAGATGTCTTGATAGTCTCCCCATGGTTCACTCTCCTCCTGAATTACCGAAACAGCACTATATTGTCGTTGTTGATTGCTGATCCAGCGTGTGGCAGCGTGTAGAAATACCGTTCGTACCCAAGCCCGCAGTTATCGTTCTCTTACCGTCATCCTTATCCACCTCCATTACGCTTTCGTAACCAGATTTTGCATCCCGGATTGACTCCCACTCGCGGTTGCGGCCGCCACCATGCTGCTCACCGCGGGAAACAGTACTGTTTTCCCACAAGGGGATCTTGTAGCACCCTGCCTATAAAGACCGTGCCTTCCGCCAGCGCCCACGTCACGCAGGGCTCGGGCACCGTCTTCCAGATAGCCTTGATTAATGCGACCAGCGCTGTTGTAATGGCCGATGCTCCGGCTACGTGAGAAAATGCGTCAACGTCAGCATGGGTTGTCCCTATTTCACGTGGAGGAAGTGGATTTTGGCGTGGAGAACGTAGAGAATCCTGTGGAGAGACCTCAACAGGCGTCTGCACGTGCCTTGGTCAACAACAATACCCGTATGAACGTCGGGGGCAGACAAGTGTGAACGACCGAGTTTATGATGAATGTGGGGACATGGCTACGCACGGTGCCTGCATCGATATGCAAAGATTTAGCAATCTGGGTAGTCGACCAGCCCGCCAGCAGGAGGTCATAAATGTCGCGTTCTCGCTCGGTCAGCAGCGCAACCGCACGGGAAAGCGGATCGGTATCAGTTAGGATAACCAAATCATCGCGTCCACGACCGCCCATAAATAACCGCCGACCATGGCCACAACGGCGCAGCATGTACCCCAGGACGCGTAGTGACGCAGTAGGCGGGGTAAAAAGTCATCGGGCCCCGATTAGGACCCGATGCTGTTAGGGGTAGGGGATTCTGTTCACCTAGGTGTTGGGTAGTTTGGTTGGTCCTAATAGTGGAGTGTCGAATCGGTCAGAGAAAGCCGTAAGGGTGTCTTGGGCCTTGTCATAGCCAGCATCTGCGTGACGCACCACACCGAGCCCGGGATCATTCCAGAGCACTCGCCGTAATCGCCCGGCACTATCATCCGATCCGTCGGCGACGGTGTTAGCGCCCGAATGCAGTGAATAGCCGATTCCTGTGCCACCGCCGTGGTGGAATGCCACCCAATGGGCTCCCGAGGCGACGTTAAGTAGCGCGTTTAAGATAGGCCAGTCTGCAATGGCGTCCGATCCATCCATCATCGCTTCGGTCTCACGATAGGGCGAAGCCACGGAACCGGTGTCATGATGGTCTCGGCCAAATACCACCGGTGCAGCTAATTCGCCAGTGGCTACCAATTCGTTGACGCGCAGCGCGAAGGTGTCGCGTTCGCCCTGGCCCATATACGCAATCCGTGCTGGCAACCCTTGAAACTGAATATATTGCCGAGCCAAGCTAAACCATCGCCTTAATAGTGGATTATCCGAGAACAGCTTCAGGGCCAGCTCATCCATCCGGTAGATGTCCTCCGCCTGACCAGATAGGGCGGCCCACCGAAAGGGTCCTTTGCCTTGACTGAACAAGTCTCGTATATACGCGGGTACGTAGCCTGGGATGGCGAATGCCTCGGTCACCCCTTGGTCAAACGCTTCGCGGCGGATATTGTTTCCGTAATCAAAGGTAAGTGCGCCCAGTTTCTGGAGACTGACCAGATTGCGCACATGCTGAGCAATCGCATGTCGGGAACGCCTGAGATATTCTTGAGGGTCGTCGGATCGTAGTAACCTGGCGGCATCCACGTCCAACCCGTCGGGAACATAGCCAACTAGGGGGTCATGGGCAGCGGTCTGGTCGGACAAGACGTCCGGGACAATTTGCTGGGATAATAGATAGTCTAGCAGTGCGTTGGCATGACACTGCACCCCAATGGTATACGACTCGCCAGCGGATCGGGCGGCCAGAGCCCGGCTCACGGCTTCGGGAATGCTGGTGAACCCTTCATCGAGATATCCCGAATCCAGTCGCCGTTGAATGCGCCGCGGGTCGACCTCGGCAATCAACGCCACACCATCCAGCATCTTGGCGGCTAAGGGTTGAGCACCGCCCATGCCTCCCAGCCCTGCTGATACGTACAGCCGCCCTTTTAAATTGTCCGACCCGAAGTGTTCGGCGGCCAACGCCACCAGGGTTTGAAAGGTCCCCTGAATAATGCCCTGGCTTCCGATGTAAATCCAAGATCCTGCCGTCATTTGGCCATACATGGTGAGACCTAGATCTTCGAGCCGATTGAATTCCTCTAAGGAAGCCCACTTGCCGACTAGATTGCTGTTCGCAATCAGCACGCGAGGCGAGGACGGCTGAGTCGAAAACACCGCCACGGGTTTACCCGACTGGATTAAAAGTGTCTGATCGTTTTCCAGGCGTAGCAGTGTTTCGACGATTTTGTCATAGGCGTCCCAGGAACGGGCGGCGCGTCCGCGGCCCCCGTAAATGATAAGGTGGGCTGGATCTTCGCCGACAGCCGGATCCAAGTTGTTCATGAGCATGCGTAAGGCGCCTTCTTGTCCCCAGCCCCGGCAGTTTAGCGTACGCCCGCGCGGTGCGGTAATGTTTTCGTGTGTCAACCAGTTCATTGGGTGTCTCCTCCTTAACAGGTATCGGGTTAGGGACGATAGACATGGCGGCGGCCCTCGTACTCTTCAAGCGCCTGTAGGCGCGATTCTAACTGCGGGGTGCCCGCCGCTGCTTCCCGCACTAGGTAGTTGATGTAGACCATAACGGCCGCATACGAGTCGAATAGTGAAGCTCGGGCGACCGGGATGACTGCAACCGGTCGGGCTAGCCGGCTGACTGGGGACTGCTCCCGATCCGTGATGGCGGCAATCGGCGTGGCCCATTGCAACACGTCTTCCAACCAATCTAATTGCACTCGCGAATAGCGGGGAAAGACAAACGCTAATACGGCAGTGTCAGGTTGTGGATGGGACGCGAGGGTGGTCCATAGAGGAGTTTCGGGCGTGGCGATCTCGACACCATCACGGATTTTGCTAAGAAAATAGGCGGCATAAGGAATCACCGTCGCCGATGCGCGCGTCCCCGCCAGAATAATCCGGGGAAAGCGTAGCACAAATTGCACCAGGGTTTTGGTGGTCGAACTGGCACATAGTGCGGGTAACTTTGCCAGATTGGCACTTTCTTCAGTAATCAACGGATCGCTATCTTCACCCAGGGTGCGATGCAGATGCCTGACGCGATCCGGAGCTTGCCATTCTTCACGGATTAAATCCTGTAGCTCACGAACGAACTCCGCAAATCCGGTGAAGCCGAGTCCCATGCAAAAGCGCGAGACGGTGGCTTGGCTCACCACGCAGGCTTCGGCGAGATCTGATGCGGACATGAGTGACACATCGCGCAAATGCTGCGCCACGTATTCGGCAATTTGGCGATGCGCACTCGATTGTGACCCTTGTTCAATCACTTGATTCTTCAAATTATCTAACGTGACGAGGCTCGTCGCATACCACCTCCGATTCGTAGAAGCGAATGGATTGATTCATCAATTCCAGATCATCCTGGCAACCGATCCGATCAGCCAGGTTATTATAGTACTTTATGAAAGAGCACACGACACCGCTTTTTGAGATGTTACGGAATTTTGCGGCGAAGCGTGAGATTCCGATCGTTTGGATGAGATGATTCTCAGCAAGTAATTCGTTGCGTAAAAATCTTCGTTCAGAGGAGGATCCTACGGTGAAAGTGGGGAGCATAGTATCGAATTTATTCCAGAACAAAAGCGCCGCGGCATACCACCAATTTATTGACGGGGTGGTTTGCCGCCACTATGCAGCTTACTCCCTTGCTGACCGACGCATTGGCGGTCTTGGAGTCTAAGCCGGGGATGGAGCATTCTGGTTATTGTCATAGGCAACCTGATAGGGGTTATTTTTTGTGGCCGTTGACGCTAACGCTAAATGTCATCACTTCAACTAACTTGACTGCCACCAAGATCGATCGATCCATGACCCACGGAACACCAGAGAATCAGCGCCAGGGGGTGAGCTTCGCGTTGGGCGTACGGCGAAAACCCATGGCCTACACCAAAACGCGAATGACCCGGGCAGAACCCCGAGTCTGCAATCGTCACTCCCCAATCCGAATGTTACGATGGCAGTATAATTAGTCAAACCCATGACAAAAAGTATTATTCAAAACAATGGCGTATCACGCAGATCAAAGACCGAAGTTGGGTCTTTTTCCGATGATCCAAAGCCGCGCCCGGAATTCTTGTCGCTGGCGGATGTGCGACGGCCGTTGATGTTTCCGGAGTGATCCGTGGTTGGCGTACGGTGTCCGCCGCCCTGTTTGCCACCTCGATCCATGGCTCAGCGGAATGACGAACGCGGGTCGGCTTGGCCGATATTCCTGAACATGGGGTTCGGGCAGACAAAATGATAACACTGGTCTCATCCGGGAAAGGCTTGGGGGCGGAGCCTCATCATGCGGCTCTTTGTTTGCGAAAGCAGCCATTGACTAATAATATACTGGCCGAAACGGCGACGAACCCTCGGACAAAAAGAATGTTGAGGGGCTCGCCGAGGCCGATGAGACTCGCTAAAGCCGGCACGCCAAAGAGATATGTGCTCACGCGGCTGGCATGGTCCCTCGACAAAAGGACCATCCAGAGAATCCACGCACCGGCTGTTCCGCCGATAATGATGTACAGAAGGTCGAAGAATGCCACGGGCGTCCAATGCGTCGCGGGACTCTTTACCACCAGGTTGACTGCTTCGAAAAGGCTTCCACCCAAAATAAATTGTAATCCCAG
Source organism: Bacillota bacterium (assembly GCA_021806205.1). GTDB lineage: Bacteria > Bacillota > Sulfobacillia > Sulfobacillales > Sulfobacillaceae > Sulfobacillus_B. The sequence continues at coordinate 19,419 of JAJZXX010000155.1, forward strand.
AAAGCAAATAGGAGAATCATCGGACCGGGCTTTGAGATAAACGGTGCCGAGTGCCAGCCCAACGCAGCGCTGACCGAAAAGATGACGCCTAATACCGAGACGCGCGCCCCGACGCTAAAGGCGACGAGTCCCACACCTAAAATCCAATCGATATGCCGGTAAGTTTTGTCACTGAGAGTGGCTCTTTGAGCCAAAACCATGCAAATATCGTGACTAATACCGGTTGCAGATACAAGAGGCCCACAGTGATTCCCGGGCTCAGGTACGCGCTTGCCGCGATTTGACTACCATATAGCATTAGCATGATGACATTTAACAGGGCGGAGACGAAGGCCGTGAGCCATAGGCGGGTAGGCGGGCGATCCCGGCGCACGAGCGACCAACTGCACAATATGACGCCGGCTGGAAGAACGCGCCAGGTCGCCAAAGGCAGTGGGGCCATGAACCGGAGTTCGAGTTTTAGGGCAGGAAACGTCACGCCCCATAAGCCGATGATAAACAGGGAAAGGGAGCACGTGGGTATTTTTGACATGGAGTCTCCAACAGGCGTATTGACTATGGCTTAGTGCATAGGCCCAGGACCGTACCCTATGGAGTATGCCGGTTACGGAATGGGTTGGGATCGGGTGTTATTCATTGGGGCCACTTTGGTGATGGAAACTTTGTAACCCTTGTTTGGCTAAGGCCAATGAATCTAGAATATGGGTGCGGGCACTGTCTTGCGCGGCCGGTCCGTTGCGCTGGCAGACGAAGGTCAGGATACGCTGGTGCTGTTCTAGGGTGAGTGCCGGTCGTCCTTTTTGGGCTGACCAGGAAAGATTGCGATAAAGGTCAATGCCGGTCCGCAGTCTATCGAGTGAGGAGACCAATTCGGCGTTGCCGGTGCACTGTGCCAGGGAGTGATGAAAAGCATCATTGCTTTCAGCCATGGCTGTCGCGTCCCCAACCCGGAGGCCTTCTTGGGCCGCTTCCCAGAGGCTTTTGAGATGCGACAGATCTGCTTCGGCAGCCCGTGTGGCCGCGAGTCGTGCCGCCATTCCTTCCAGCTCGGCGCGTAATTCGTAGAAGTCTTCGAGTTCTTTAATAGTGGGGATCGGGACACGAAACCCCCGATGAGGAATCGAGACTACGAGTCGTTCTTGCTCCAGCATTCGGAGGGCTTCGCGGACGGGTGTACGACTAATGCCTAAAAGCTCGGTGAGTTGTCGCTCTTTAATCCACTGGCCGGGCAAAAATTCTCCGGCAAGAATCATGCGATACAAGTGGTCATAGGCAACACGCGAGACGGTCCGTACTTCGACGCGAATATCCATGGAATTCCCTCCAATAAATTCTTCTGCTTTGCAGGATTATTTGATGCACATATCGTATAGGGTATTTTGTATACAATTTTGATAGAGACTCCACCACCTAACTCACTCTTACGGTAATGCAACATGCCTCAAGTTGCTAGCCCAGAGCATCGATTAAAGGAGGGTCGACATGGCCACCTACATCGACTTGACGATACCTTTTGGTCCGGACATTCAGCCGCTCGACGGGCATCCTCGAGTCTATTTTGAACCCATTACGACTCATCAACAAGAAGGTCGTTCGAATACCCGTGTCATCTTTAGCATTCACACCGGTACCCACATTGACTCGCCGTACCACTTTTATCGTGAGGCCCCCGGTATTGACGCGATGCCGCTCGATCAACTGATTGGACCGGCGGTAATAGTGGATCTCACCGCTATCTCTCAACCAGGTGAGGCCATTCGTGTGGAGGATTTGCAGAATGCGGTCGGTGACATGCATCTTAAGAATAAGAGGGTGCTTTTGCGGACTGACTGGGCCACCGACCATTGGAACCAGCCTGACCTCTATGCGCGCAATCCCTATTTATCCGAAAAGGCGGCGATATGGCTTAAGGACCAGGAAATCCGGGCATTGGGATTAGACTTTGCGGTCGATAAAGATTTCCCATACCCTAACCACTATGTCTTTTTGGGACGTTCCATCGTGCTTATCGAAAACTTGATTCATTTGGGAGAGATCCCTCAACAGGAATTTACGCTGATGGCCTTGCCGTTGAAAGTCGTGCACGGTGACGGGGGGCCGGCACGCGTCGTCGCCAAGCTGAACTAACTTGCCAGATCGTAGAGGAGGCGTTAATTCATGGATTTAGGATTACGGGGTCAGGTAGCTCTGGTGACCGGCGGAAGTAAGGGGATCGGGCGGCAAACCGCATTAGCATTTGCTCGCGAGGGTGCCATCCCCATATTAGTCGCGCGAGATAGTGTGGGACTGAACAGTGCGCGCCAGTGGATTACCGAGGCAGTACCCGATGCCGAAGTGTATACGGTTTCGGCAGATCTATCCCGTGAAGTCCATGCCAAGGAAGCGGTCGCCCAGTCCCTAGGATTTAAGGGCCATGTGGATATCTTGGTTAATTGTGCCGGGGCGGCGCCTGGGCGTGTCTTGATGGATGTCGACGACGAGTTGTGGAACGTGGCCTTAGGCGTAAAATTTCTCGGCTATATGCGCATGACCAAGTCGATTATTCCTCACTTCCTGGCGCAAGGCCATGGGGTGATTGTGAATGTTGTGGGCAATGATGGCATTAAACCTTCGTATTGGGAAATTACCGGGACCGCGGCCAACGCGGCTGATTTGGCCGTGATGCGCGCGTTGGCGGATCAATACGGGCGTCATAATATTCGTATCAATAGCGTGAACCCTGGCCCGGTAGATACCGGCCGCTGGGCCCAACTCACCGAAGCCTTTGCCCGGGACCTGGACTTTGCTATCAACGTTGCGGACGAGCGGGCGAAGAAATCCATGACACCCCATCGGATAGCCCGACCCGAAGAAGTGGCCAATGTTGTGGTATTCCTCGCATCGTCCCGGGCCAGCTTTGTCCATGGCACGGAAATTGCGATTGACGGCAACCAACGTAAGGCGCTCATGGACCGAACCGATGACGGTGTATCGTGAAGGCGGCGATAACCCAATTCTTGGTTCCACCAGAAAACACTCTTCGGGATAACCACGCTGCCCAAAGCGAGATGGTCAGCGACCTCCACCGACAAGGAGCCCAGTTGGTGATTTTGCCAGAGTGCGCTTCCCATCCTTACGGCTTTAAGTCGCGGGCTGACATCGACTTGTGGGCGGAGGAGCTTGATGGGTCCACGGTGCGCTTTTGGGAATCGCTGGCGGCGGAGTGGAACATCTATTTAGTGGGCGGGATTCTCGAACGGTCAACCCAAGGCTTTTTCAACACGGCCGTATTGATTGGCCCCACTGGGTGTCTTGGCCATTATCGCAAGATGCATCGATTCGGATGGGAGCAAGATTGGCTATCTTTTGGCGAATCGCTCAAGGTCTGGCGCATCAAGTCGCTTGAACTGACCTTAGGCTTACTGATTTGCTACGATCTCAGGTTTTCGTACCTGGTCAGTGCCTTGGCTTTGGCCGGTGCAGATCTTATTGCGGTACCGACCACTTGGACGTCAATCGGGAAGACACGACTTTTCGATGAGGTGGGATATGCGCCCGCCGATCACTTGGTCTTGGGGTATGCCTACGCGCACCGACTATTTATTGCGGCGAGCGGCCGGGTGGGTCAGGAGTCGGGGGTGAGATATTTGGGATCGAGCCTGGTGGCGGGGCCGAACGGTATGGCGATGGCGGGCCCCTTATCGGTCGAGCGTCCGGAGAGCGCGGTGGTGGACCTGGTTGTCTCGCAGGCGCGCACCAAACGGGTCGGCACCAATCAGTTAGATCATGACTGGCGATGGGTGCCAGACATCCCGGTTGAAATAGATGAGGTGGAGTAAAGGAGGGCGGTGGCGATGGCGGCTAAGACGCTCGATCACATAGGAATGGTGGTGCGCGACATCCATCAAACCGCATCGCGCATCAAAAGCATTTTGGGTTTCTCAATCGCGCAGTCTGAGGATTATAGTCAAGGTCTTCTCTCCATCGCTTTTATTCCCCTGGGGAGTGGACTGAATGGTCCGAAACTTGAGCTGTTGCAGCCCAACCGCCCGGGAAGCAGCGCCTGGGATTTTCTCCAGAGCCAAGGCGAGGGCGTGGAGCATGTTGCCTTTTTAGTAGACGACGTGGATCAGGAGCTGGGCGTCTTACAGGGCCAGGTCCCTTTGCTGGACCATCACAGCAAGAGAGGGGCGGGCCACATGAATATCGCGTTTTTAGGTCGGGACGCCATCCCAGGGCTATTCACGGAACTCGTGGCGCCGGTCCGAATCGGAGGGGGCAGGCCATGAAACCGTTGGAATCCGTTCGGGTCATAGATCTAACACAAATTCTTTCAGGACCGTATGCGACCCAGATTTTAGCCGACTTGGGTGCCGAGGTGATTAAGGTGGAACCACTTTGGGGCGATAAGGCGCGGCAAAACGGCCCGATGGTCGATAACCGCAGCACCTATTTCGCCAGTCTCAACCGCGGCAAACAGAGTCTAGCGGTGGACTTAAAGAATTCGGCTGGGAAAGCGATTGTAGAACGGTTGGTCGAGAAGGCCGACGTTCTCGTGGAAAACTTCCGGCCGGGAGTCTTAACGAATCTAGGATTGGGGTATGAACACTTAAAACGGCAGAATCCCCGGTTGATCTATGCCGCATGTTCGGGTTTTGGATGGGGAAACCCGGACAGCGCGAGGCCAGCACTCGATGTGGTTATCCAAGCTATGGCAGGTTCGATGTCCCTGACCGGGACTCCGAACGGCGACCCTATCAAAGTGGGCTTTTCGGTTGGCGATATTGGCGCCGGACTTTATCTGGCGTTGGGAATCATGGGGGCTCTGGAGCTGCGACACCAGACAGGCCACGGAACGCGCGTCGATATTAGCATGCTTGAAAGCCAAGTGGCATTTTTAGAAAATGCATATGCCCGCTATTTTGCCACCGGCGAGGTGCCTGGGCCACTCGGAAGCCGGCATGCGGTCATGGCACCCTTTCAAGCGTTTGCGGCCCAAGACGGCTATGTGGTCGTTGCAGTCAGTACCAACGCCCACTGGCAAGCGTTTTGCGGGGTATTGGATCTGCCGCAGTTGGTCAACGACGACACTCTCACCACGGCCCAGGGGCGTATCGAGCACCGTAGTCGGTGGGAAGGGATGGTCGCCGAGCGTATGCTTTCTGAAACGGCCCAATACTGGCTGGAGCGCCTGGCCGAAAACAACATTCCGGCAGGTCCGATCTATAGTGTGGCCGAGGCTAGCCGACAGCCAGCATTGGCTTCGTCGGACTTCTTCGTGAATGTGGATTATGGGGGGGTTTCTTTTCGGGTGGTGGGCACCCCGCTCCATTTTGACCGCGAACGCGCCGTCCTAGAGGGCGACGTGCCAGAACTCGGGACCCAAACGGAAGCGGTATTAAAGAATCTATTAGGGATGGACGCAAACGCGATCCATAATCTCTACGACCAAGGGGTGGTCCGATGACCCGCTTCATTCGCGCCGAGATAGTCAAGCGAGTGGCTTACTTAACGATTGACCGCCCGGAAAGTCACAATGCCGTCACGTTGGACATGTGGGAGGAGATGGCCCGAAGTCTTGCCACCCTATTGGCGCGCGACCCGGCGGTTTTGGTCGTCTCGGGAGTACCAGGCCACTTTGCAGCGGGCGCTGACATTAAAGAGTTTCATGCCACCAGGTCAACGCGCGAGGCCTCGCGCCGCTCGTTTCTGGCTGTTGACAGTCTTTGTCGGTCACTGACCGAAGCACCGGTCCCGGTCATTGCCGCCATAGAAGGGTATGCCATCGGGGCGGGATTGGAACTTTCATGTGCGTGTGACATACGCCTAGCCTCAGCCGATTCCCGACTGGGAATCACGGCGTCCAAACTTGGCATCACCGTGGGCCGAGAACATATCCGACGCCTCATAGGCGTGGTGGGTGCCGCGCACGCGCTGGATTTACTGACCACGGGGCGATTGGTGACGGCAGCGGAAGCATATCATATGGGGCTCGTGACTGAGGTCGTATCCCCAGGAAAACTCCCGGAGCGCCTTAAAGATTGGGTAGATCGCTATGGGCAGCGAGCTCCCTTATCCTTAGCATGGGCAAAGCAAGCCGTTTATGGAATTCTCGCCGACCCGCATTTGGATTGGGTCCGGGACGATGCGGAGGAGTCTATTGACTGTTTTGAAACCGAAAACTTTCGCGAAGCGGTTAGGGCATTCCAGGAGCACCGCCCGCCCAAGTTTCGGGGTAAAGGAGGCCGACTATGAAACCAGCCCCGTTTGACTACATTGTTCCGCAATCGCTTGAGGAGGCACTCGGGCTATTGCACGACTTGATCGCTCAGGGCGTGGACGTGAAGGTCATAGCGGGAGGCCAAAGTCTCATGCCGCTGATGAATATGCGGTTGGCTACCCCGGCTGCCCTCATTGATTTGGAAAGTCTTTCGGGCGAATTGGCGTACATTGAGGAGGGGAACGGGCTCTTACGGGTTGGGCCGCTCACCCCTCATTACCGGCTCGAGGAATCGCCGGTCATTGCCCGCGCTTGCCCTATTATTACGGAGGCGGAGGCGCTCATCGGCCATCCCCAAATCCGCAGCCGTGGTACCATCGGCGGAAGCTTAAGCCATGCCGATCCCTCCGCCGAGCTGCCCTTAATATGGACACTGTTAGAGGGGCGCGCCATCCTGGCGACCAAGACGGGCCAGAGAGTTCTGCGGCCACAGGAGTTTTTCATTTCCTATCTCATGACCGCCTTGGCCCCGGACGAGATTATCACCGAGGTGCAACTCCCGGTAGCTCTTGAGGGTGTGGGGCAGGCTCTGGAAGAGTTTTCCCCGCGGCACGGTGATTTTGCATTGGCTGCCGTGGCCTGTCAGGTGAGCCTGGACGAAGCTGGCTGTTTAAGGGGGGCACGCCTGGCGGTGGGAGGTGCCGGCCCCACGCCGATCGATGTGAGCGAGGTGCTGGAAGGCTATCGGGGTGAGGCGGTTACGGAAAAGCTGGCGCTGGCGGTTGCAAACCAGATGGTCACGCATCTAGATCCGCCCGACGACCTTCATGCGAGTCGGGAGTACCGACTGAATTTAGTTCGAGAACTGGGTCGTCGTGCAATTCTCAAATCCTATCAGCGGTGTCTGAGAACCACTGACGTTTAGAAAGGTGGTGTTGTAGGTGGCGGAATTCAATACAAAGTCTATGTCTTACGTGCTGCGAGTCAACGGTCGCGAGTATCCGGTCACCGACGTAGAGCCTCGCATGCTCTTGGCGGATATCTTGCGGGACACACTGCGGCTGACCGGCACCCATCTGGGATGCGAACACGGGGTGTGCGGTGCTTGCACGGTATTGGTCGATGAAAGGCCGGTTCGCTCTTGTCTGATGCTAGGTGTCCAAGCCCGCGGGCGAAACATCGAGACAGTCGAGGGGATTAGTGACACAGACAGCCTTTCCCCGTTGCAGGAAGCCTTTTGGGAACATCACGCCCTGCAATGCGGTTTTTGTACACCCGGAGTGCTTATGACCGCTCAACACTTTTTAAAGACGCATGAACGCGCCACCCGCCAGCAAGTTCGAGAAGCCTTGTCTGGGAACCTTTGCCGCTGTACCGGCTACCAGCCGATTGTGGATGCGATCCTATCGCTGGTAGAGGATGCATCCGGTCCGACTCCATGACCAGACTGGGGGAGTCGACGCGACGGGTCGAGGACCCTCGCTTTTTGCGGGGGCAGGGGAGATTTGTGGCGGATATCGAGTTTCTGGGTATGTTAGAGGGTATGGTGGTGCGCAGTCCCCACGCGCATGCGCGGATTGGGCGGATCAATGCGGCGAAAGCCCTGCGGATGCCGGGTGTAGTGGCGATTTGGACTGCCCAGGACTTGCCCAGGCCGTGTCCCATCATTCCCCCGCGGCTTTCTTCAACCCCCGAACTTCAGCTCGCATTACAGCCAGTGCTGGCTGAAACGATCGTCCGCTACGTGGGTGAGCCGGTGGCCCTGGTCGTGGCCACCAACCGGTATGTGGCGGAAGATGCGGCGGCGTTGATCGAGGTGGAATATCAGCCGCTTCCCGTCGTCGGGGAGATGGGGGATGGTGCGGTGAATGATCCGGTGAATGATCCTTTGCATCCGGGGATGTCGGACAATGTCATTTATCGGCGCCGATTCGTTAAGGGGGATGTTGAGACCGTTCTTCAATCGGCGCCCCATCGGCTGTCCTTAAACTTTCAAGTACAGCGACATAGCGGGGTTCCGCTCGAAACCCGGGGACTGGTGGCAAGGCCGATCGAAGACCGGATTGAGGTCTATGGGCCCACCAAGGTGGTGCACTTCAACCGGAGTGTCCTCGCACAGCTATTGGGATGGCCCATAGAGCGAATTCGATTTATTGAGCCCGACGTGGGTGGTGGGTTTGGAATTCGGGGCGAGTTCTACCCGGAGGACTTTCTCATACCATTTGCCGCCCTAAAATTGAGATGCCCGGTGCGCTGGATTGAGGATCGCCGGGAACACTTGATGTCTAGTAATCATTCGCGCCAGCAAGACCACAGCGTCCAAGTGGGATTTTCGGATGAAGGACGCCTCTTAGCGCTTTGCGACACGATTTGGGTGGATTCGGGTGCCTACGTTCGAACGCATGGGGTGACCGTGCCAGAACTCACTCAGGCCATGCTGCCCGGTCCCTATGACTGGCCGGCTCTGGACATCGCCGTGAACGTCTGCCTGACCAACAAGACACCGACCGGTACCTATCGCGGGCCGGGCCGGTTTGAGGGGACCTTTGTCCGAGAACGGACCCTGGATGCGATTGCCAACGAATTGGGGTTGGATCCCATCCGAGTGCGGCGCGTTAATCTTATTCCCCCCGAAAAGCTGCCCTACAGCAACGGCCTGACCGCGCTAGGCCAAGAGGTGGTGTTTGATAGTGGAGACTATCAAGCGGCATTGGACCGGGCGCTTATGGAGATGAACTACACGGGGTTTCCCGACCGCCGGCGCGAAAGTGCGAAGTTAGGCCGATTGCGGGGATTCGGGGTGGCTTGCTTTGTCGAGAAGTCGGGACTCGGGCCCTGGGAGACCGCGCGCATTGCTCTTTTGGGGGACGGCAAAGTTGCGTGTTTCAGCGGACTAGCTGCGCTGGGCCAGGGCACCGAAACCATGTTGGCCCAAATCGTGGCGTCCAATCTCGCGATGGATATGGAGGACGTGCTCGTGGTGCATGGCGATACCGATAGCGTTCCGACAGGGCACGGCACGTTCGCCAGTCGAGGTGCCGTGGTCGGCGGAACCGCCGCATATCGTGCCGCAGAGGTGCTCAAGGATCGGATTATCCGTGTGGGTGCGCAGGCTCTGGAAGCGCATCCGGATGATATGGTGCTGAAAGAGAGCGCGGTGTTTGTCCGGGGCGTCCCGGCAAAAAAAATAAGCTTCGCAGCTATTTGGGCCGAAGCGGACAGGCTAGGCATCGAGTTGGACGTTGAGGAGCGGTTTGAGGCCCAGCACATGACCTACCCGTACGGGGTACATTGCGCGGAAATGGAGATTGACCCATTGACCGGGGAATTTCGGGTACTACGGTATGGGGTGGCCTACGATGTAGGGCGGGCGATTAATCCGGCTTTGGTCCAGGGGCAAATTGTCGGAGGCGTGGCCCAAGGCATTGGCGGAGCCTGGTTGGAGGAATTGGCCTACGATTCCGAGGGTCAGCTTTTGTCGGCGAGTTTAATGGACTATCTCTTGCCGGGTGCCCCAGAGGTGCCTGACGTCGAGGTGTGGCTCACGGAGGATGCTCCCGCGCCCAGTAATCCGTTGGGAACGAAAGGCAGCGGAGAAGGTGGCGTGGTGGGTGTCGCTCCGGCATTGGCGAATGCGATTGTGTCGGCGCTAGGCATTTCCGACCAAGTGGCCTGTCAACTGCCGTTGACACCGGAACGGGTCAGAACATGGGTGCAATTGCGAAAGGAAGGTGGATTATGACGGCGATAGGGAAGCCTGTCAAGCGATTAGTGGACCCGCGCCTTCTGCGCGGTCACGGTCGATATGTGGCGGATATCCATCGACCCGGTCTGTTGCATGCGGCATTCGTGCGGAGTGTGCACGCTCATGCTGAGATTATCGGCGTGGACATATCCCGGGCGCGCGGCCTGGCCGGAGTCGTGGCGATCTGGACCCCTGATGAGGTGGCCTTTAGTCCTTTGCCGCTGTTGTTCGCCCATCCCAAGCTTGATCCCGTCACCCAGACGCCTTTGGGTCACATGGTCCACCACGTTGGCGAACCGGTGGCGATCGTTGTGGCAACGAGCCGGTATCGGGCTGAAGACGCCATCGCCGCCATTAGAGTGGAGTATCGAGTGCTGTCGGGAGTAGCGTTTTTGCATGAAGCGCTCTCCAAAGGTGCCCCGAGAGTTCATCGCGACCGGCCCCACAATCTGGCCGGAGAATTTGAGCAACGGGTGGGCGACGCGCAGGCCGCCTTGAGGGAAGCGCCGGTGGTCGTGCACGACCACTTTGAAGTCGGCCGCATCAGTTGTATGCCCATAGAAACCCGCGGGCTGCTGGCGGAGTGGGACGGGGGCCTGGACAAGCATCTGACCGTTTATGCCGCCACGCAGACTCCTCACATGATGCGCCACATTTATGGCCAATATTTTGGATTGGAAGCGGAGAACGTCCGGGTGGTGGCGCCGGATGTGGGCGGGGCGTTTGGCGCCAAAGAACCTTTTTATGTAGAAGACCTGGTGGTGGCGTGGGCGGCACGAGAGCTTTCGCGCCCCGTGGTCTGGATTGAAGATCGCCTGGAACATTTGTCGGCGGCTGTGCACGAACGCGAGCAGATTCACGAATCGGCCATGGGGCTGACGCGTGACGGGCGCATCTTAGCGGTTCACGATCAGTTTCTGGCGGGTACCGGAGCCTATGTACCCTGGGGAATCATCGTTCCGATTATTACGTCAACGCTGATACCCGGAACATTTCAGGTGCCTCACTATCTCTGTCACGCCAAGGTGGCTTACACCAACACCACACCGCTAGCCCCCTATCGGGGCGCAGGCCGACCCCAAGCCGCCATGGTGATTAATCGCCTGCTGGATGCGGCTGCCCTAAAATTAGGATTAGACCCTGCCGAAATTCGGCGTCGCAACTTCATACCCACGGACGCATTTCCATATGAAACCGGGTTGATATCCCGAGAGGGCAGTCCCATGGTTATCGACAGTGGAGACTATCCCGACCTGTGGGAAACCCTCTTGCAAGAAGGGCAATATTCCTATTGGCGTCAACGCCAGAAAGCGCTGGATGAGGATGATCGGGCGATTGGCATCGGGGTAGCCATAGCTCTAGAAAATACAGGGATGGGGCCATTCGAAGGTGCCGTGGTGAGCGTTAAGGAAAATGGGACGGTCACGGTCGCGACCGGAGCGGCTTCCCAAGGTCAAGGCCATGAAACCAGCCTGGCCCAGATTGTTGCCGATGTGCTGGGGGTGCGTATGGATTCGGTACGCGTGCATGAAGGCGACACCGACGCTGTTCCGCTGGGAACAGGAACTTTTGCCAGCCGCACGGCGGCCATTGCCGGCAGTGCGGCCCATGGGGCAAGTCTCTTGGTCAAACAAAAGATTTTAGCGATGGCGGGTCAGTTGCTGGAGGCATCGGCGGACGACTTAGATCTAAAAGACGGGCGCGTCCACGTTAAAGGGGTTCCCGAGAAATCACTGACCTTGGGGGACCTTGCGTTTATGGCGCAGGGACCCTTTCCCGGGAGCACCTATAGCTGGCCGATTGAGCCCGGACTTTCGGCGACCCACTACTTCGTGCCCGCGGGCGCGGTCTACTCGGCGAGTGCCCACCTGGTGGTTGTGGAGGTGGAAAAGCATACGGGTCAGATCAAAATTTTGCACTACGTCTCGGCACACGATTGCGGACGCGAAATTAATCCCCTGATTGTGAAAGGGCAAATTATCGGAGGGATTGTGGCGGGAATTGGGACGGCTTTATACGAAGAGGTGCTTTATGATCGCGAGGGTCAACTTCTCACAAATTCGCTGATGGATTACTTAATTCCCGGCGCGGTCGAGATGCCAGACATCATCTCCCTTTCGCAGGGCACGCCCACCCCGTTAAACCCGCTGGGTGTCAAAGGAGTCGGCGAAAGCGGAGCGATTCCTTCTCCCCAGGCGGTATCGGCCGCGGTGCAGGACGCGGTGCGCGGCTGGGGGATTGCTATCCGCCGGGTGCCGGTACACAGCCAAGATGTCTACCTTCGGGACCCTAGGTCGTGAAGGAGGTGAGGCCAAAGCTTCAAGATTGAGAAATTGCCGTTGGGACGTGGATTGCGATTGATTGATGTGATGGACGGCGTCATGCCTGGTGGATTAAAGAGAAGGCGGGAGAACGATGTCTGTGCAAACACCGGAATATGGTGATGCGGTGTTGAAAGTGGGAATCTATGGCATTGAGGGCAATGGGCCTGAGGAGCGGCACGGAACATCCAGGGGCCTTTCTTGGCATGGTCTGGCTGGAGATCGTCGGCATGCTGGCGGGTATATTATCGGCGCCCCATAACAGCAATCCCATCGCCGCACTTAATACCGTTATGGGCGGGTTTAGCGAAGTGGCAGTGATTGCCATTATATTTGGGGGGATCGCCGCCAATGTCCTCAATATCTATTCAAATGCCCTGTGTGCAGGAACCTTGGACTTGCGAATGCCCAGGTGGAGTCTGGCGATTATGTCCGGGCTGTTGGGCTTCATCTTTAGCGTATTTGGATCAGGCAACTTTGACACCAACTACACCAATTACCTCTATGTGATCGGATACTGGGTGACGCCCTTGACCGGGATTTTAGTAGCCGATTTATCAGGCATTGTGGTCAACAAGCCGACACGGATCTGGGGCATCAGAACAACGTGAATGGAGCGGGGCTGATTAGCTGGATTATTGGGGTGATTATCATGTTTGAACAGCCCGTTTTTTGAAGGCTTGGCGGCCAAGGCCCTGTCCGGCGTCGACATTAGCTACTAGGTGGGATTTATCGTAGCGGGCGGACTTTACTTGACCTTCACGCAGAACGGCTTAACCCGGACGACGGTGTCTAGCCGCAATCCCTAGACCGCCTTTAGTCGACCAACTGAAAAGGGGTGGGGGCGCCACCCCTTATTGGCGATGTCACAGGGTGCTTGAGGGGCGGCTTCCGTCGTGTCAAGCTTGGTATGAAGACAGAATAAGCTAGAGCTTTCACGGTTCAGCGTGTACCTGGGAGGTAGGGCGATGTTACCGCTAGAGGATTTGTTGGTATTGGACTTAACCCGCATTTTGACAGGTCCGTATTGCACCATGATGTTGGCTGACTTTGGCGCAGACGTGATAAAAATTGAGCCCCCTGCGGGGGACGACACCCGTCAGTGGGGACCCCCGTATCTTAACGGCGAAAGCGCCTACTATATGAGCGTAAATCGCAATAAGCGCTCTATCGTTCTTGATTTTCGGGAATCGAAAGACCGGGATCTGTTCTGCGACATGGTGCGGCAGGCGGATGTGGTGGTTGAGAATTATCGGCCTGGTACCTTGGCGCGGTGGGATCTGGATTACCCCCACCTAAAATCGATGAATCCCAAGATTATTTTGGCTTCGATTTCCGGGTTTGGTGCGACCGGTCCCGGGCTTCACCGCCCCGGATACGACGTGGTAGCTCAAGCCATGAGCGGGCTGATGTCGGTTACGGGTGACGGTCATGGCCCGGTTAAGGCGGGATTTTCGGTCGGCGATATTGGGGCCGGAATGTGGGCGGCCTATGGCATCATGGTGGCGCTCTGGGCCCGACAGCGCACCGGATTGGGGCAATGGATCGACACCTCGCTCTATGAGGCCCTGATTGCGTGGCAAACCTACCTGGCGAGTAATTACTTTGCGACGGGCGAGGAACCGGTACCATTAGGGTCCGCCCATCCTAACATTGCCCCATACCAAGCCATACGCGCCCAGGATGGCTATATCGTGGTGGCGTGCGGCAACGATGCATTATGGGCCAAGATGGTGGACGCATTGAAAATTCCATTCGGAGCTGACCCGGATTATCGCACCAACGCCGACCGGGTGGTACATCGGGAAAGGTTGATTGAGCGTCTGGAAAAAGAGGTGTTTGCCGCAAAAAGTGTGGACCATTGGCTAAAAAGGCTAGCCGACGCCGGGGTGCCGGCCGCTCCCATCCAATCCTTAAAAGCGGTGTTTTCGGACCCCCAGGTCAGGGCCCGGGCCATGGATGTGACAGTCCGACACCCTTTAGCCGGGACGATTCATCAACTCGGGATTCCGGTGAAGTTGAGCGAGACGCCGGGCGCGGTTCGCACGCCCCCGCCTCTGTTGGACGAACACCGCGCCGAGATTATTGAGCGCTTTCACCCCAAACCGACGGATTGATGCCGTCGCAAAAGGAAAGCTGCAGCCTGAAAGCTGCAGCATCGGGGGTCGGCCAGCCTTAAGAAGCAGGCGCTGATGGGGCTGTCGGGCCGTAGGCTATATTAAATCCGTCGGTATCGGAGTCCGGCACGGAGGGTGTGGACACCTGCTTTTTGTGTTGGATCATAATGCCGCCGTCGGTGGTAACTAGACCGGGGTTGGCGCCGTTCACGGTACCCGGGTTAAACGTGGTTTGCGCATAATTAGCCAAGGTTGAAATGTGGCCGCCAACTTCTGGAGCTTCCATAATCCACTCCGCTGAGCGAGCCGGGCCCGTATAGGTTTGTGTCGTGCTGAAGCTTTGCCCAGTGGTGTTGTCGGTCAGTGAGATGGTCCAGGTGCCATTGCCATTGTTGTTAATGCTGGCCGACATGTGATCACCAGGCTGGATGGTCATGCTTGAAATGGTGGTTTCCGAGGCTGGCAAAATTTCCCACCAGGCGTAGTAATTAGTCAAACCGTTCGCCGACACGTCTTGCTCGGTTCCCGTTTGGATCAAATCGCTATTGTTAAATCCGTCGATGCCGATCCAACTGGACGAATACGTATTGCCATGACTACGGGTCACCGTGGGCACTACCCCATACGCGCTAAATTAAGAGAAATACCGCTTGTCGTAAAGGACTTTCGGCACGATATCGCGAAGTAATCGAACAACTTTCGTGATCGAGGTGACCGAGACATGAACAAAACTTCCGCCTTCAGCAACCCGCTAGAAGATCAATGGGAGATGCTCCTACATTTCTTGCCGAAAGGCTGGCAAGACGCGGCCTGGACGAAAGGCGCCATCACACGCTTGCGGGCCATCCAGTCCGCGACCGATCTCTTGCGGCTCTTTCTCAAAGCGTCGGATCGAGGGTGAACATTAGAAGATGTTTCCATTATGCGGCTATTCCTCGAGGTCCTCTATGGTAAGCACATTGTACGCACTGAACGGCTCTGGCCTTGAGTACAAAT
>JAJZXX010000094.1 GCA_021806205.1 Bacillota bacterium
CACGCCACAACCTGAAGAACACTCGATGAGCAAGAGCCAAGATGCAGAGCCAATGTCCAGCAAATATGGCTACTCGTATGTTGAAATTTCAGGTCTCCTAAACCGTTTCTTCGAATGAAGAAACTCATGGGGTTCTCGGGCCCCTTCACAGATTACCCCTCATTTTATCAAACTTTCCTCCATAGGGACCCCATTTCGGAGTTATCCGTTGAAGTTGAAGTATGCGTCTGAATTCGCTGACCCCTCTACGGGTAAAACACCGACGGCCATACGGAGTGTAAGCCACTGGTGGCCGGGTTGGTTGCGCGGGATGATGGTATTCCAATCGATACTGAGGTGTTCGACGGCAACCTGGATGATCCAACCTGGAGTCGTTCACTGGAGGAATCGCCAACTGGCAGGTTGTCAGGTCCCGGACAGCCCCGAATACCGCGGCCATCGTCGGGACCGTGATAATAAGGGGAAGGTGTGGTCACCTGGCAGCCACACTGCCTTAAGGAACCGTTGGCGGCCTCCCGGCGTGTGTGGCGACCATTGCAAGTCTGTGGCTGTACGAATGGGGGACTCCAATCTAACATCAACCCAATATGTGCTGACGACATGCCAGACAGCCGAATCGCTGGTGGCGGGGAATCACGTCGACACCATTCCGGAAGTCTATCTTGTGGTGTTGCACGGCCACTTTTCCGACCCTGGTGCCCGCCTGCCCCCAGGGGCACCGATACCAACCGGCACGCAATTAGTCTTACGATTGACCCAGCAGATTTTGGACTTCGGAATCTCGAATCCATCGCTCAGCAACTTGTCTACGTTGGGACAGGGTCAGCCTTTTGCCTGCCGTGATTTTCGGCTGCGCTGCCACGGCCCTAACTCCTCCCCCCGTTATTCGGACGAATCTTTCCCGAAGACAGGGTTCCGCCGATTTACTTTAGGGCGGACCAGTCCAGAATCTTGTGTTAGATGCAATCAGAATCGAGAAAATCTGGATAATGACGTTCGGCCGATTGATTGGAATAGCTGTCGGACGACGGGCTACGCCTATCCGACCGCATAGTCTTTGAATGCGGTCTCACAAAATTGTTTCCCGCTTCTCAGAAATATGGGCCAAGCGAAGTTTAGTCATTTTCTTGTCATGAAACGTGGGTATTATGATCATTATCAAAACTTAAGGAGGATAACGCGGTGAAAATGAAGCTGGTTTTAGGGCTGATTTCAGGGGGTCTGTTGGGGTTGCCCCTGGTGATAGCGCAAAGCGGATCCGCCCAGGGCGCATCATCCCGTTCGTCTTCGGCATTCCGATTAGCCTACCAGGCCTCTCAATCCCAAGCCGAGTCGAGTGCGCTAAAGGCCGTAGGCGGTGGACAGGTGACGCACGTCTCTAACGACACCTACCAGGGTCAAGCGGTCTACGACATACATGTCCTATACCACAGCATCTTGTACGATGTCAAAGTTTCAAAGACCAACGACCTGGTCATGTTAAAAAAACTCTCGTCAGAACAACCTTCCGGCAATAGTTCAACCGGGACCAGGCCTTCAACCGGATCCGGCGGATCGGACTCATCGAGCAGTTCGGTTCCGAACGTCAGTTCAAGCCAAGCGGGGTCACTGGCCGTTCAAGCCGTGGGAGGAGGGGCTGTCATTCACGTCTCGGCCGACCACTATCAGGGAACTCCTGTGTGGGATGTTCACGTCAGCTATCAAAATCAGATCTGGGACGTCAAGATCAGTCAAGCCACCGGCGCGGTGGTGCAAAAGAAGCTGTCTTCCGAACAGCCGAACCGGCAGACGCCTAAGACCCAGGACGCCAAGAATCATGAGGATCATCACAGTGCGCCCAGTCCTTCACCGTCGGGCGGCATCCCATACAATCAAAAACTCACAACGGTCCCGCCGGCCTATCAAAGCTACGTGAACCAGGCTTTGCAACAGCAAGGTGGTAGCTTAAAGTGGGTTAAATTCATTCATAAACAGCAGGGGGAAACTCAGGTCAACATCAAGATTCGCCGGACTCACGGAGGGACGGTCAAAGTGAAGGACTTGTTTAGCGCATCCGGCCAGTTGATTCAGCAAAAGTCCAATCACTAGACAGATTCCACCGGGCATGGAGGAGGGCGCGGATAATTCTCCTCCCTTTTTGGTGATGGCGGAAGGCATTGTGAGGACAAACTCCTGATGGGCGCGGGAGTGCGGCACCAGCTCGTCGGTTCTTCTAATGGCGCTTGGAACTTTTGGGTTCATTCAGATGGCTTCTCCGCGGCGCCAATTCTGCATCACTGCCCCAGTCTTCGGGTCGGGCGTGCATGCCCTGTATCGAGGGATACAAATTTTAACGGTAGGAGCGGATAGGCATACTAATAACTAGCCCACCGATATCGAATCGGTGCGCCTTGCGAACAGTTGTGGTGGTGTACGGCGGTACCAGCACCGAACACAGTCGTTTGGACCGAAACGTTCAGCGGCTGGCCGGTCAGTAGAGGGAGGACAAATCGCAATGGTTCGACAGTAAGCAAAGCATCGGACAACTTATGGCGTAAAAATGACTGGTAAATAACGGCCAATACGCTAAAGTACAGGTAGAATCCAGAACTCAAACATTGTATCGCTAACGGTAGAAAAGGTCGACTGATAATGATGGGAAAACAGATTCGGACCCTTATCGTAGAAGACCATCGCGAGATTGCCCGCTGGCTAAAGGCCGAACTGGCGCATTTCGGCTGGCACTGTGAAATAGCTAACACGGTAGAATTGGCCAAACCCATGGTCCGCTACCGCTCTTATCAAGTCATTTTATTGGATATTATGCTGCCGGACGGGGACGGGATAGAACTTTGCCGGCAACTCCGGGATTTTACCAACGCCGCGATCATCATGGTGACCGCCAAAGATGATCTTAGGGATCGGGTCCAAGCCCTGGATGATGGAGCCGACGACTATATCACCAAACCTTTTGCCATTGAGGAATTGCTGGCTCGGATCCGGGCAGTCCTGAGGCGGACCAGCGGGGAAAGAGGGCCGATGCTGGAATTTCAAGACCTTCGCCTCTGGCCGGAAGAGCGAACAGTCGAACAGAATGGCGTCCCACTAAGCCTTAGCCGACGAGAATTTCAACTGCTTCAGGTCTTAATGGGCAATCCGAATCGGGCGCTGTCGCGGGACCAACTCCTGGAAAAGGCCTGGGGATACGATTTTTATGGAGAATCCAACGTGGTTGACGTGACGGTGCGCCGCCTACGGGAGCATCTTTCCAGCCATGGGAACGTGAGTATTAACAGCATTCGGGGCGTCGGTTACGTATTGCGATCGGCCCATGAGTAATTGGTTGAGGCATCGCACCTGGCGCATCTCCTGGGCGTTGACGGCTGGCATCGGGCTGGCAGTGGTGGTGACCGGACTCAGTTCCGGTTGGCTGGTTTACTCGTTGGCCCAAAGGACGCTGATCCAAGAAGGCATTCAGGAAATTGCGATGACGGCAAAGATATCCGCTAAAAAACTCATGCAAGAATATCAGCTTCACCCGACACGGGCTACGGTGGAAGATCTTAGTGACCTGGCCTCCGGCCATCTCTATTTGCTCTTGGCTAACCAAAACGGCGGGTTTGTCGGGGCCAGCGGCCCCATTCCGCCTTTCATCCCGCATACCGTCATGCCTAGCAAACTGGCCCAGTCTTCTGGGTGGATTCGGTTTCACGCAACCCCCTATGTGTATGCCGGGGTTCCGCTGATCATTCACGGACATTCCCGCGAGTTAATCGTCGTGGACGGATTGGACCGGACCGCGGCCTTGTTGTCGGCCTTGCGCACAGCGCTCTTATTTGGAGAACTTTTGCTCGCGCTCAGCAGCACGCTGGCGGTGGTGTTGATTGTCCGTCAACTGACGGATCCGCTTCGTTCTCTGGAAGCAGTGGCCGGTACGGTGACATTAAATCGAGAAAACTCCCAACATGTGGAAATCGCTTCGAATTTAACCGAAGTGGTGTCGTTGACCGATTCATTTAACAATATGTTGAATCGTCTCATGAACGCTCAGGAACGAGAAAGGCAGTTTACGAGCCATGCCGCCCACTCGCTGCGGACCCCCATCCACCTCATTCGCGGATATGCGCGCTCCCTAAGCCAATGGGGTCACGACGACCCGGAAATAAGACACCGCACCTTAAAGGCGCTGGCTCGCGAGTCGCAAGCCATGGAAACGCTGGTTGACCGATTGCTCCAACTGTCCCGGGTTGAACAGAATCATCACGTGTCCTTGCGGCGCATTGCGGTTGAGCCGTATTTAAAGAAGATTTTGCCGAACCTCCGGGATTGCTGTCCTCACCATCCGCTAAGCCTGGAATTCGCCCACCCGGATATCCCCGATATTGTGTCGGAACCGGACCTGTTAGAGGTAGTCTTGCGGACACTGGTGGAAAACGCCGATGCATACGCGGATAAAGGCACCGCCGTGATCTTGTTTGTCGTTGTACTCCCAGAAGTCCGATCGGTGCGAATCGGCGTAGTTAACCAAGGGCCTGACCTTTCGTCCGACAGCCAGGCCCATCTGTTTGATCGCTTTTATCGAGCGCATCAACCGGCTTCCAGCCAGCATTTCGGACTTGGTCTGGCCATCGCCGACAGCATCGTCACGCGGATTCAGGGGCGGTGGACGATACAAAGTCACCATGGTCGCAACACGTTCGCGGTGGACTTGCCCACGTAAATATGGGATGGGAAATCTTGTACGCCTGTATCCGGGGGATCGTGATAGCTTGAAGCCCATTTGCTAGGTCGGGGCAGTGTCATTGGAGTTAGGGTGGGGTTCAGCGCCGCCGTCTTTTTTGCGATTTTCGAGGAGGACTCGCTGGCGCGCCAGCGCCCGAAAGCGATCGCGATAGGAGCCTGATGATGTCGTCATTTCTTGAAAGAGTTGGGTTTTGAGTGCGTCCAGACCTTTTCTGGCATCCCCCACCAATGGCTTTTTTCGGACCGTGGTTCTCGCCTCCCTTAAGGCTACTGTGCCCTAAGCTCCCCGAACTATACGGGATATCGGCAGGGATTAGAGGCCATGGTGTGGAAGAGACTTGCGACAACTTAGGGATGGGTGGCGGTTACGTGAAAGCCGGAAAAAAACGCTTAGATATTAATCAGGTTAGCGTTTGGCCCCGACCGGGCGGTCACGTGCCAGGGGCTTTCCAGTTTTCTGAGGAGAGTACCAAACTCTATTACCTGTATGCGGAGGAAGGCCTAGAACGCGCGTTGTGGGTGTTTGATCTGGTTCAGGGGACAACCCGGATGGTGGCCAGAGCGCCGCACGACACGAGTCAAGACACATTTGATGATGAGATGAAAAGACAGCGGGCCAGACTCCAATGGTCCGGCATTACGGCCTTTGAGGTGTATGGTGAGGTGGTCCTGGTACCCTATCACGGAAAAGTCTATCTCTCCGAGAATGGCTCACCATTAAAGCCCGTTGCCGGAGCCGATGGTTTTATGGACCCCTCCCTGTCTTTGGATGGGACGGTGGTGTTCGGGGTCCGGGATGGCAACCTATGGTCCCTGAACCGAAAAACCGGAGTTGGTACGCCACTCACGGTGGGGGCGACCGATGGCCTCACCTATGGATTAGCCGAATACGTAGCCCAAGAGGAATTAGACCGAGGCCACGGTTATTGGCCCAGTCCCGACGGCCGATGGATGGCTCTTTCCGAAGTTGATGAAAGGCATTTGCCGCCATACCCGATCGTGCATCAAAATCACGAGGGCGCTTGGATGGAATCCCACCGCTATCCGTTTGTTGGTCGGGAGAACGCCAAAGTCCGTTTAGGCATCGTGCCGCTTACCACGCCGCATGACCCCATTGCCTGGATAGACTTATGCGAGGGTGAGCGATATCTAATAGATGTTGTATGGAGCGAGATGGGACAAGTTTTTGTCCTGACGCTGTCGCGTAATCATCAGCACCTCCGGTGGGATGTTTATGATGTTTGGGGCAGGTGGGTGCGGCGCGCCTATGAAGAGGGTTCTCCCACCTGGATTGTTCGTCCCCCAACAAGTTTTGTGACCGGGGATGGCACCATCGTTACCACATCAGAATCCACAGGACTTCGACGCCTGTTGGTCGTGCCCGAATCGGGCCCGATTCAATTGTTCCCAGACAACCAGGACGACGAGGTGGTGCTCGACGTTCTAGCTCTGGACCGTAATAAGCATACAGCTTATGTGTGGGGGACACGGCATCACGCGTTGGAAAGGACGCTGGTGGCCATCGACTGGGTAAACGGCGACCGTCGGGAACTGACTCCCGATGCGGGGTGGCATTCCATCGTAGTTTCGAGGGATGCGCGTTTTTTTGTTGACGTGTGGTCTTCGCTCGAAAAGCCGCCAGTCGTTCGGGTGCGGTCTGACTCCGACATTCTCCACACCATGACTGATCCGAAAGAGTTGACCGACTCCGGGCATTATTGTGCCCCCAAATTGTTTGCGGCTACCGCGGAGGATGGCACCCGGTTAAACGGGCTCATTTATGTCCCTGAAGGCAAGGCGCCTCGGGGCGGATGGCCACTGGTCGATTCGGTGTATGGTGGCCCCATGGTCCAAACGGTCATGGACGCGTGGTCTGAAACCGTTGACCTTGAAGCGCAGTATCTGGCACAACTGGGGATTGCGGTCATGCGGCTGGACAACCGCGGTAGCGCTAATCGTGGGCGGGCATTTGCGGAGGTATTGTATGGGCGTTTTGGCGACGTGGAATTAGCCGATCAAATTATGGGGGTACGTTCGGTGGCCCAGCAGTGGCCGATCAATTTAAGCCGTGTGGGCATCTATGGTTGGAGCTATGGGGGATATATGACAATCCGGGCGATGCTGATGGCGCCCGGTATCTTTCGAGTCGGCGTAGCCGGAGCACCCGTCACAGACTTTCGTTGGTATGATACCGCTTATACCGAGCGATATCTCGGGACGCATCATAATAATCCCAAAGGCTACGATTCCACAAGTTTGATTAACAAAGCGGAACGTCTTCAAGGTAAGTTATTATTGATCCACGGCCTGGTCGACGAAAATGTTCACTTTCGGCATTCAGCGGCTTTGATCGAGGCATTTATTCAGGCTGGGCGCGACTTCGACTTGTTGGTTTTGCCGAACGCCCGCCACATGGTTACCGATCAAAAGGGGAGTCAATATCGAGCACGGCGATTGGTGGAGTATTTTGAGCAGCATCTCTAGCACTGAATTCACAAAAAAATGGTCGGAGAGACAGGATTTGAACCTGCGACCTCCTGCTCCCGAAGCAGGCGCGCTACCAAGCTGCGCTACTCCCCGACAACCATACGTTATTATATGTCTGAGATGGTTTTGCCGTCAAACGGCGACAGATTCCGGTTTAGGAAGGGAGTCAGAGGATGAAAGGGTTGTTGCTGGCAGGAGGCACGGGCAGCCGATTGCGCCCGCTCACTTATACAGGGGCCAAGCAATTGATTCCCGTAGCCAATCGCCCTATTTTGTTTTATGCGGTCGATGCCATGGTCAACGCGGGGATTCGTGATATTGGTGTGATTATAGGCGACACGGGTGATGAGGTCCGCCAGGCATTAAGCGATGGGTCAGCGTTCGGTGCTCAATTTACCTACATTACGCAATCTGCCCCGTTAGGCCTGGCCCATGCGGTGAAGTCCGCCCGGCATTTCCTAAAGTCGGATGCATTTTTGATGTTTTTAGGCGACAATCTTTTGCGGGGCGGTGTGGCCGACCTGGTCGAACGTTTTTCTGACCGTGATTTTGCAGCATCCATTTTGCTGACAGAAGTGGCGGATCCTACGCAATTCGGCGTCGCGGTATTGAAAGAGGATCGGGTGGTCCAGTTGGTGGAAAAGCCCAAAAATCCTCCGTCTTCGTGGGCGCTGGTTGGTGTTTACTGCTTTTCCAGCGCCATTCATGAAGCTATCGAAGGGCTTCAGCCGTCTTGGCGCGGTGAATATGAGATTACCGATGCTATTCAGCAACTGATTGATTGGGGGTTGACGGTCGACTCTGCCCGCGTGCAGGGCTGGTGGAAAGATACGGGGCGGCCAGAAGACGTTCTGGATGCCAATCGATTAATTTTGGAAGATCTCAGCGGCGGTATACTAGGAGAGGTGGATCAGGAAAGCCAGATTACGGGTCGGGTCCTCGTCGAATCGGGGGCGGTGGTGAGACGGTCGGTAGTGCGTGGGCCGGTGGTCATTGCGCAGGGAGCGCATATTGAGGATAGTTACATCGGGCCTTATACGGCAATTGGTCCTAAGGTGCGCGTGGTAGCCACAGAGATTGAAAACAGCGTGTTGCTGGCTGAAAGCCAAGTCGAGAATATTGATGCGCGCATTGACCAAACGTTATTGGGACGCGGTGTGCGCGTGTGCGGAGGATCGCGCAAGCCCCGAGCCTTGCGATTGGTTTTGGGGGATCATAGCCGTTTAGACATTTAAAAGGGGAGGCATACGATGAGCCAGTTTGGTTCCATCGAGGGTGTGATCATCAAATCGTTAATCAGGCATCCTGACGACCGGGGGTACTTTGAGGAAATACTGCGGGATGACGACAATCTCTTGCGCCGGTTTGGACAAGCCTCCTTGTCAATGAGCTATCCGGGAGTGATTAAGGCATTTCACTATCATGAGCGACAAGACGACCTGTGGTTCTTTCCCGTCGGCTCCGCCCAGGTCGTGCTTTATGACGCGCGCGAATCGTCTTTAACCCGGGGCATTACCCAAGTGTTGTACCCCGGGCAAGATAATCCGCTCTTGATTGTTATCCCGGTCGGGGTGGTCCACGGATACCGGGTCCTTGGCCACCAACCGTTAATGATTGTTTATTTTACGACCGAGTCGTACGTCGCACGGGATCCTGATGAAAAACGCATTCCCTGGGATGATGCGACGATCGGATTTGATTGGACAACTCAATACCGTTGACGATAGAGAGGGGATCAGTGTGCGTATTCTTGTGACAGGCGGTCTTGGATTTATCGGGTCTCATTTGGTGCGTCATTTGCTGGTGCAAGAAAATGTGTGGGTGACGAACCTCGACGCGCTCACATACGCCGGCAACCCCGAAAATCTGGAGGATGTTCAGGGGAATCCCCGCTATCAATGGCGTCACGCCTCTATTACCGATGAAGTGGCCGTGAATGAGGTGTTGAGTGCTGAAGTCTTTGACGCGGTGATGCACTTAGCTGCCGAATCCCATGTTGATCGGAGCATCGAGGGCGGACTGGCATTTGTTGAAACCAACGTCGTCGGGACCCAAATTCTATTGGAGGCCGCCCGCCGCCATGGTGTTGGGCGGTTTTTGCATGTGTCGACCGACGAGGTGTATGGCAGTTTGGGCCCGTCGGGACTTTTTTCGGAGGACTCTCCGCTGACTCCGAATAGTCCTTACTCCGCCAGCAAGGCCGCCTCGGATTTGTTGGCTCTGGCGGCCTTTCGAACCCATGGCCAGGATGTTGTGGTGACCCGCTGCTCCAATAATTTTGGTCCCAATCAGTTTCCCGAAAAACTGATTCCGCTTTACATTACTAACGGGTTCCAAAAAGAACCCTGGCCTTTGTACGGGGACGGGGCCAATGTTCGCGACTGGATCTATGTCAAAGATCATATCGAGGCTTTGTGGTTGGCGCTAATTAAGGGGCGGGCGGGTGAAGTGTATAATATCGGCGCGCGCAATGAACGCACCAACCGAGAGGTGGCCGCGGCGCTACTTACTCTGTTGCAATTGCCGAAGGAGACGGTCATCGCCGTTCCAGACCGTTTAGGGCACGACCGCCGCTATGCGATTGATCCGTCTAAGGCCGAGCGAGAATTAGGGTTCCATCCCCAGTTTGGTTGGGAAACGGCCCTGGAGGCCACCGTGGTCTGGTATCGCGAGCACAGGTCCTGGTGGAAAGCTATCAAATCCGGCCAGTATCGTGATTTTTACCATCGCCAGTACCCTACGTTAGGAACCTTTGCCCATGATGGCTAGGACCCTCTTGGCCGTTCTCTTGGCCCGGTTGGTGGGGTTTTTCAGTCGTCTGTCGGGACGGGGCGGAAGCTCACTGCCCGGTCTTATCGCGCGGCGTGTTGATCCTGCTGTCCTGTCGCGATTATCCTCAAGGCTTAAAGGCGGGACGGCTCTGGTAACGGGTACAAACGGTAAAACCACCACGTCGGCCATGATTTCTCGGATGATGAGGGCGAATGGTATAGACATCCTGACCAATCGAGCGGGTGCCAACCTTATTTTGGGACTGACCGCGACTTTCGTGCAGGCGGAACGGTGGCGCATTTGGCCTCGGGCACAGTCAGCATTATTGGAGACGGATGAAGCCACCATGCCGCGAGCGAGCCGGGAATTGCACCCCAGGGTCGTAGTTGTCACCAATTTTTTTCGCGACCAACTAGACCGTTATGGTGAACTATCGACGACAATTCAGTTCGTACGTGATGGAATTCAAGACATGGCGAAAGGCGGTATGCTGGTTTTAAACGCGGATGATCCCCAGGTGGCCGGACTCCGGGGGGCTGACCCTCAAGTCCTCTTTTACGGGCTTGAGGTCACCGACGATGCGAGAGAATTTTCGGGCTACGACACCCTGGACGCGCGATTCTGTCCCCAATGCGGGGCTGCTCTCATGTATGGGATACGATATTATGCCCACCTTGGCCACTATCGATGCCCATCATGCCCATTTGAGCGGCCTCATCCCGATGTCGCGGTGCTCGCCTGGGATCGACACGACCGGAAGATGGTCGTTCGGATTGGAAAGTCGGTGTACGAAGTGCCCTGGCGTGTGCCAGGTCTGTACAATGTCTATAATCAGGCCTGTGCGATCGCTACGGGAGTGG
The DNA here is from genome assembly GCA_021806205.1 of Bacillota bacterium. Lineage (GTDB taxonomy): Bacteria > Bacillota > Sulfobacillia > Sulfobacillales > Sulfobacillaceae > Sulfobacillus_B. Next base: position 10,842 of record JAJZXX010000094.1, read on the forward strand.
CCATGGGGATTCCTCACGCGGTCATTCAAGATAGCTTTGAAAAGTTTTCGGCGGCGTTTGGACGGATGGAAGAGATTGCGATGGGATCGGCGTCGTGGTGGCTAGCCTTGGTGAAAAATCCGGTGGGGTTTAATCAAGTGCTATCCGCCATCGTCGATGAGCACCCCGGGAGTTATTCATTGATGATTGTCATTAACGATCGGTATGCGGATGGTCAAGACGTCTCCTGGCTCTGGGATGTGGATTTCGAATATTGGACGTCTAAACTACATCCCCGACAATGGTATGTGGGGGGCATTCGTGCCAAAGACATGGCGGTGCGATTGAAATATGCGGGGATTGAGCGATCGAATGTGGTTGTCGATGAGAACATTCCGCGTCTATTGGGCCAGGTTGAATCCACGCTGGATGCCGCCAATTTGTACGTATTGCCCACATATACGGCCATGATGGAGCTACGCCAGCATTTGACCCGACGCGGGCTGGCGGCGCACTTTCGGGAAGGATGATGATGAACTCACACCAAAAATACCCCATAATTATGGGTACGGCGGGACACATTGATCACGGCAAGACCACGTTGGTTAAGGCCCTGACGGGTCAGGACACCGACCGATTACCGGAGGAAAAGCGGCGTGGGATCACGATTGACCTTGGGTTTGCGCATATGACGCTGCCAAGCGGACAGTCCGTCGCGTTTATTGATGTGCCGGGGCATGAGCGATTTATCCGCAATATGGTGGCGGGCGTGCACGGCATGGACGCCGTATTGTTGGTGGTCGCAGCCGATGAAGGGGTGATGCCGCAAACCACGGAGCATTTAGCCATTCTCCGATTGCTAGGGGTCCAACACGGGATGGTGGTCATTACCAAGGCTGACCTCGCAGATGAAGAAACACTGGACTTGGTCAAATCGTTGGTAGCCGATGCGGTGAGTGGCACGTTTCTGGAGCGGGCCCCCGTCGCCGTTGTGGATGCAATCTCGGGTAAGGGTCTTTCGGAATTGAAGTCGCACCTTTCTGGCTTGTGCGAGTCGCGCGTCCAAGTGGAGGATGGGGAGCTGGTGCGCTTGCCGATTGACCGCGTATTTAGCGTCAAAGGTTTTGGAACCGTCGTCACCGGCACACTAGTCTGTGGGCGCATGAATGTCGAAGATGTGTTGGAATTAGTGCCGACCGATAAGACTGTGCGGGTGCGGGGGCTAGAGGTGCATAATCAGCCCGTCGTCCAGGCATCGAGAGGGCAGCGCGTTGCGGTCAATGTGGCCGGCGTTAATCGCGAGGAGATGGTTCGCGGTCGGGTGTTGGCCTCCCCCGGGAGTCTTCGCGGGATTGATGTCGCCGCGGTCGAAGTGGAACTGTTGGCAAGCAGCCCCCCCTTAGGGGAGAATACGCGAGTCCATGTACATTCCGGGACGGCCGAGACCTTAGGTCGAATATTTTACTTTGATCGCCGGCAATTGGAACCAGGCCGTATGACTTTTGCGGAGTTGCGACTAGAGACCACCATTCCGCTAAAACGTCGCGATCGATTCCTGATTCGTGCCTATAGTCCGGTGTTTACCATCGGCGGCGGCGTGGTGCTGGAGGTGGGGATTCACCACCACAGGAAGGAGGCTTTACTGTTGCCAAGGCTGGCCAGTCTTGCCCGCGATGATGATACAGAAGTGTTAAGAGCCGTGCTGCACCCGCTATCCGGTCCCGAGGACATAGCGGTCATCGCGCAGCGGATGGGAACCTCGGCGGAAAAGGTGCTAAGGTTTTGTCAAGATGACCACCAAGTGCTGATCTTGGATTCCCGCTATCTATGGGATCACGCCGCGTTTCTCGATTGGCTTGACGGCTTGAGACACACCCTCTTAGAGTACAACCGGGCACATCCGTTTAAGCCGGGCATGCCGTTGGAGGTGCTTAAGTCGCAACGGGCGCTCCACTGGCCGCCCAAAGCGTTTCGCAGCGCCTTGGATCGGGGCAACTTGGTCGTGGACCGGGAATGGGTGCGGATAAGTCAAGCTATCGATCCATTGAAGCAAGACCAGGAGAAGGTTGTCGATGCGATTTTCCAAGCGATAGCCGAAGGAGGCCTAAACCCGCCAAGTTTTGATCTGGTCCGACAGAGATTGACCATTCCCTTAGAACAGTTCGACGACGTGGTGGAGCGGCTCTTTTTGGCGCGTCGGCTAGTCCGTCTTCAAGACGGGCTGGCGATCAGCGAGGCAGCCTACCAATCAGGACGAAAAAAAGTGGCAGAGGCCCTAAAAGGGGGAGCGCACTTGACCACCTCCGAACTAAAAGAGGTGTTGGGGATTAGTCGAAGGCTGGCTGTACTGTTTTTGGAGCTATTGGATCGCGAACATGTCACGCGTCGGATCGGGGACAACCGGGAGCTAGTCCGTTAATGCGCCGCGTGGAAGTGGCCTGGTGCAAGATGCCCAAAGGCGGATTGGGACAAAGTGGGGATAGTATTGAGCTGGTGGAGCGACCACTTGGCGGACTGACCTTGATATTAGCGGATGGGCAAGGCTCAGGCCCGGCGGCCCTGCGCATCAGTCGCATGGTCGCCATGAAGGCGGTTCAACTTATTTCGGACGGGTCTCGGGATGGGGCGGTCGCCCGGGCGGTGCAAGATATGCTGTACACGGCCCGCGAAGGTCGGGTGACCGCAACCTTAGCGTTGCTATCGGTGGATTTGCACACCAAAACCTTGGTCATCGCCCGCAATGCGCCATGCCCCGTATTGGTCCGGCAAGAAGACCGGGTATTCAGACTCGAAGGGCATGCCGATGTCATTGGTACGTACCGTAAGACGCGTCCGGCCATGACGGAACTGGCATGTGACCCCGAAAGCATTCTGCTTACGTTTTCCGATGGACTAATGCAGGCGGGCAGGCGTTATGGCAAAGCCATTGCCTGGGACCGATGGGAGGAACGTTTGACGCGCACCGCGCCGAACGAATTACATGATTACGTTCAGGATCTCATGGATGAAGCACTGGATCTCGAGCGTGGTAGGCCCACCGACGATGTTAGCATCATGGCATTGGCACTAAAGGGGGAGGATGATTCTGCGCTTAGACAACTTCACGCCAGCATTCCCTATTAGTGCCGTGGTGATTGTCGGAGTGTGCGCTGCGGGGAAAAGCACCTTGGCCAGCAACCTGGCTCGGGCCGGGATAGAGGCCAAGCCGGTCGCCCAAGAGCATTCCGGGGTCCCTGAATTGTTTCGCCGGACCGGCGAGACCGTGATCGTATTGGTGGCCAATTGGGAGAGCGTGCACAAACGACGGCGCCTGGCCTGGGAGCCTAAGTTTTATCAAGACGAATGGGATCGCCTGACCATGGCCCGTCAAAAAGCGCGGCTGATCGTGCACACCGACTGGTTGACGGCGCAAGAAGTGGCCAACCGCGTGGTCTATTGGTTTGACGAGTATTACGGCTTCGCGCAGCTTTGGCTTTCCCGCCCCGAAATCAACCGCTCCGAGCGGGTTGGCATTCGCGCCCACTTCAATGATTCAAAGGATATCACGCGGTTTGACAGCCATTTTGGGCGGGGTATATAATGAGTCGATTTTGGGACAGGGGGCGAGCCAATGCGCCAACGCAGCATTCTTACGCTGGTGGCGCTGGTAGCGGTACTCATCGTGGCCGGCGGCTATTTTTCCGCAATTAATCCGATTACCAATCATTTGCAATATGGCCTCGATCTTAAAGGGGGTGTCACCGCCCTCTACCAGGCAGAGCCGACGCCAGGGGCACCGGTCAACGCGCAGGCCATGAAAAAGGCCATGGCAATCATTGGGTATCGCGTTAACAAGTTGGGAGTGAGTGAGCCGACCATTCAGCAGGTGGGCTCCTCGCGGATTCAGGTGGACTTAGCGGGTGTCAAAAAACCAGACCAAGCCATTCATTACTTAGGTGAGACCGCCATTTTACAGATCAAAAGTCCCACGGGTCAGGTGTTGGTGACGGGATCCGAATTGTCCAATGCGGTCGGGGCGATAGGCTCGAATGGCCAGTATGTTGTAGACCTGACGTTTAATAGCAAGGGCGCTGCGGCGTTTAAGGCCGCGACTACCAAATATTTGGGCAAGCAGCTTCCCATTTATCTGAGCGGAAAGTTGGTTGAGTCGCCCACGGTACAAAGCGTGGTGCCTAATGGACAGGGAGAATTGACTGGAGGATATTCCAGCTTGAAGCAGGCCCAAAAGACCGCCTTATTGCTGCAGTCAGGAGCCTTGCCGGTAAAATTGGTGGTGCTGAGCGAGCACACGGTCAGTGCGACATTGGGGCACCAGGCCATACAGGCGTCCAAGCTTGCGGCCGCCATCGCCATTGCCTTTATTGCGGCCGCCATGATCTTTTGGTATCGCTTGGCGGGACTGTTTGCGGATTTGGCGCTGGGGGTCTATGCGTTTTTGCTGCTAGGCGCCTTGTGGTCCATTCATGCAGTGGTCACCATCCCTGGCATCGCGGGTATTATCTTGTCCATGGGCATGGCCGTTGATGCCAACGTCATCATTTTCTCGCGGGTTCGTGAGGAAATCGTTGGGGGCAAGACGCCGCGCGCCGCCATAGAGATAGGGTTTCGTAATGCCATTCGCGCGATCTTGGACTCCAACGCCACGACTTTTATTGCGGCGATTATTTTGTTCTTTCTGGGGAGCGGCGAGGTGAAAGGCTTTGCCTTGACCCTCATGATTGGCATTGTCATTTCGCTGTTGACCGCCGTGGCGTTAACGCGCCAGTTCATTCGCCTGGTTGCGGATGCCGGATGGGCCCGGATTCGTGCAATATTTGTGGGATAGGAGGAGCTTATGACCTTTCACTGGGATTTTGTCAAGCACTATAAGCTATGGTTCGTCCTATCCGGAGTATTAGTGGCGGTGGCCCTATTGGGCATTTTTGTCCGGGGTCTTAACTATGGCATTGACTTTACCGGCGGAACTCAGTTGCAACTGGCCTTTAACCGCCCGGTGACGGCGACGGCGGTGACCCGGGTCTTAGACAGTCAGCGCTTGAACCAAAGTCAAGTTGTTTTTATCGGCAAGGGGAACCATCAAGTGCAAATTACTACGCCTCCGATTACGGAAGGGAAGCGCAACGCGGTGTTAGCCAAGATGCATTCGGTGGGCGCCTATCATGAAATTTCGACGACCCGGGTGTCGTCCATTATTGGTCGACAGACCGAGGTAACCGCCTTGATTGCCGTGTTGATTGCTACGGTCGCGATTATTTTATATATCGCGATTCGGTTTGAGATCCGTTTTGCCTTGGCGGGAATTATCGCGCTGTTGTTAGATGTGGTGATGACCGTAGGCGTGATTGCCCTAATCCACGTCGTGTTGACTACGTACTTCATTATGGCCGTGCTCACCATCTTTGGCTATTCCATGAATGATCGGATTATTGTGTTCGATCGCATTCGCGAGAATTTGCATAAACAGCGTAAGGGTGAACCTTTAGAGGATGTGGTCAACCGCAGTTTAAATCAGGTGGTGATGCGATCTATCAACACCTCAAGCACAGTGATGTTGGCACTGGCGGCGCTTTTGGTCTTTGGCGGCGCATCCATCGAGGACTTCTCCTTGACTATGCTGGTCGGAGTGTTTCTAGGAACCTTTACCTCGTTGTTTATTGCCAGTCCGGTCTGGATGTTGTGGCGCAAGCGGGACGATGAGCGCCGCCGGCTGGCTCCTCGGCCTGTCCGGGCAGACTAAACGGGCGCGTTACTGGCCACCCTAGCGGTCGGAGGTGTTGCGATGATGGGGCGGTCCGGTCGCTGGGTGAAACGAGTCAATCCATGAGCCCCGGGTGGCTTATGATTTTAGTTGTCGTGTCAACGGTGAACGACTGGCCCTGGCTTATTGGCATTCTGGGCCTATTAATTGTGTTTCAGGCGGACCACGAACTCATGGGGTGGGCTGGGCTCCTGGTGTTGATGGGAGTGCTGGGCACAGAACTGGTGTTGGCCATGCTTAGGCCCCCCAAAGAGCGTCGATCGGAGTTTACCGTGGTTGGACTGGAAGGCGCCTGTCTTTCACTGTTTGCGTTACTGCTCGGCTCCTTGCTGGGTCCCCTATTGTGGCAACTAGCCCTAGGCTTTGATGCGACTCGGCGTCTGGGTCAGCTCATGTCGACGCTCAGGCGGATCGCCTGGTTAAGGGGCACCCGGTTTTTCGCTGGCGTTGCTTTGGTCGTGATTTCTTGGCACGGCCTTTAGCCTGGCGTTTGGTACAATAACTCTGGGGTGGATGGGGTATGGTGGGGATGAGGAAGTCCGCTCACCGCCCCATTATTTTTTTGGAAAAAGTGCTGTAAGGCTGAGATGCGTAAAACCGCATCGCGGATTGTGTCTAATTCAGGAGTAAACCTGACGACAACATCTCTTGCGGTGGGGTCTACCGAGCCTTAAAAGGTTGGTTGCATGTGATACGGGAGGTTAACGCCCGATCGTGTTCGAGAAAGGAGAAACGGGATAAGGGTAGGCTAGGCTTTTACGCTACCTGTCTTGCGGTCAAGACAAGACTTCCCGTGTCATCTGATGAAAAACCGTATATTTTGGCGTCCATTTATCAATCCAAAAGATATCGAGGCGTTTAGCAACACCTGGAACCTTCCGGTTTGGCAGAGTGAATTGATGCTGCGGCGTGGGGTTTTGCCGCGCGATCTAGAGTTATCCAGTCCGCTAGGCGATCCGAGTAGGTTACCCGATATGGACCGAGCCGTCCGGGTGATTCGTCAACATTTGGATCGAGGCCATCGCGTTCGGGTTTATGGCGATTACGACGCGGATGGGGTGACTGCGGTGTCCGTGTTGGTCCGAGGCCTGGCCGCGATGGGTTATGGTGGCCAAGTCGATTATTATATTCCTAATCGTTTTGACGAGGGATACGGATTGCATTCTGAGGCGGTCGATGAGGCGCACCGTGATGGCGTGGCCTTACTCATCACCGTGGACTGCGGATCAAGTTCTCTACAGGCAGCCCAATTGGCGCGTGAACTAGGTGTGGGATTAGTCATCACCGACCATCATGCTCTGCCTGAACCGCTCCCGGTGTGCGATGCCTTGGTGAATCCGGAGAGGCGCAGTGGTGCGGACCGTCTCTGCGGTGCGGGTGTCGCGCTGCAATTGGTGCGTGCCTTGATGAACGACAAGGTGCCTGATGACCTCTATGGGATTGCTGCGGTTGGGACCGTGGCCGATGTCGTGCCGCTCGTGGGTGCAAATCGACGGTTGGTGGCCCGAGGCTTGACGGTGATCCGACAAGGCCAAGTGGCGGCCATCGATGCGCTGTTGCAAGCGGCAGGACGTCCAAGCCAGGTGGCGTCGGCCCAAGATCTGGGGTTTGTGGTCGGACCGCGTTTAAATGTAGCGGGTCGCATGGGCGCTCCGGATGCGGCGGTCAAGTTGCTTTTGAGTGACGATCCGGCTTGGTGCAGAGAACAAGCCTTCTATCTCTCGGACCTCAATCGACAAAGGCAACAGTTGGAACGGCAAATTCTCGATGAAGCCTGGACACTGATTCCCCGGGACGAAAAAGGCCGGTTATACCCGTTTACGGTGGTGGCTTCTGATCATTGGCATCAAGGTGTCATTGGCATTGTCGCGTCCAGACTCCGTGAAGCGTTGAGACGTCCCTGCGCGGTGATTGCCTGGGCGGGCAATGAAGGCAAGGGGTCGGCCCGAGGAGTGGATGGACTGAATCTGATTGCCCACTTGCGCCAATCGGCCCACCTGTTTTCGGCGTTGGGCGGTCATCCCGGGGCGGCCGGGTTTAGCTTACCGAAAGTCGACTTGGGGGAGCTAAGTGCCCAACTGTCGTTGGGGTTAAGTTCGAGTGTGTTGGACCAAACGTTTTTGGCCAAGCCCTTTGACCTGACTATTCAGGACGGCGCCGAGGTCCAAACCCTGTGGCGTCAACTCTCCACGATGGAGCCCTTTGGCCGGAATTTTGAGGCACCGCGGTGCCTGGTGCGCGGACGAGTCGGGCGTGTTCGCCGGATGGGTCGTGAATTGCAGCACCTCGAAGTTCTGATTGAAGGCCATACCGTGGCGGGGGTGGGGTTTAATCTGGGGGCCAGGGCTGCTGCTTTTCAGCGCGGGGACCCGATCCGGTTTATTGCCACATTAGAAACCAATTGGTTTTCGGGCGCGGCGCGCCCGCAGTGGCGCATTGAGACGTTGGACGGGCCGTGGCCGAAAAGGCCGGTGGCGGTTGCCAGAGGGATTCCGGATCCACTGCCGGACCGGGTGGTGTATGTCGTGAATTCCGACCGCGAGGCCCGGACTGTCGCCGAGCGGCTGGGGGGGATTTATTACTCCCCCAGAGAATCTCTCGGTGACCAATTCGTGCGGGTGGAACAGGCGCGGCGCAGCCAGGTGTCCTTGTTGGTGGTCTCGCAATGGCGCCCTTGGCCCAACCTGCTAGACTGGGCGGATGCGGTGATTTGGCTATGCCAGCCGTTGAATCGCACCAAGTGGGAAGAGGCTGGCTCGCTTTTGAATGTCGATGGCCAGGGGTGGATCGCCGAATCGCAAGGATCTAGTGCGATGAAACAAAAACGACTAGAGGTCTCGCGAAAAAGTTTGGTCCGCCATTGGAAGGAATGGGAGAAAGGTCGTTCCGGATTGACGCTAGGGCGGTCGGTGTTCATGGAACTGGAACTCACCCCCAAGAGGGCGTCTTTAGGGCTGCGGCGCAATTTAGACGACAGCTTTTTATATCACATGGGCCGGTGGACGACGGAGCGAGAAGTCCCCCGGGATGATGACGGAGAGGAAGAGTCGTATGGCATGGACTGATCTTGTACGTGAAATTCAGGACTTCCCCAAGCCAGGGGTGTTGTTCCGCGATGTGCTGCCGGTGATGGCCTCGAGGGAGGCGTTAAAGGAGGTGCTGGATCAGCTCTACCAATTATTGCGGCCTTTGGAGATTGAGGCGGTCTTGGCCCCCGAGGCGCGCGGGTTTTTGATTGCCGCTCCCCTGGCTGATCGACTGGGTGCCAGTCTCATTCCGGTTCGCAAGCCGGGAAAGTTGCCAAACCCTGTATTTCGAGAGGCCTATACGTTAGAATATGGGGAAAACCACTTGGAAGTTGAGGTTAGCGACGCTATTCGGGGGCGCCGGATCGTCATCGTGGACGATGTGTTGGCGACTGGAGGGACCGTGGCGGCTTGTGCGCGTCTAGCCGACCGCCTCGGTGCTAAAGTGGTAGGTTTTGCATTTTTAATTGAACTGAAGGGCCTTAACGGGCGGAACCGGCTTATGTCCAGTCATGCCCCGATGATGTCGTTGGTGGCGCTATAGAAGGGGGGTGGACGACGTTATGACCGGAACAGATCTCATTGAACAATTTGGCTTTCGGCCGCATTCGTCTGAGGCCGACCAGATTGTTCGGGCCATGACCTTTGCCGAACAGGCGCATCGCGGGCAAAGTCGCGCATCGGGAGATCCCTACGTCGCCCACCCTCTGGCAGTCGCCACGATTTTAGCGGATCTCAAGATGGATGCCCCGACCATTGTGGCTGCGCTGTTGCACGATGTGGCCGAGGACACATCGTATACCATTCAAGACATTGAAGCGGAGTTTGGCAGCGAGGTGGCGCAATTAGTGGATGGCGTCACCAAACTCGATCGGCTGGAGGAGCGCACCCGCGAAGAAGAGCAGGCCGAGAATCTTCGCAAGATGTTCTTTGCGATGGCCAAAGACATCCGGGTGATTCTCATTAAGTTGGCCGATCGGTTGCATAACATGCGGACTTTAAAGCATCTGACCGCAGATCGGGTGCAGCGCATTGCTAGGGAGACGATGGAGATTTATGCGCCTTTGGCGAATCGTCTCGGTATCTTTCGGATTAAATGGGAACTAGAAGATCTGGCGTTTCAACATCTTGAACCGGTGGCGTTTCGGGAGATGAAGAAACTGGTCGCCACTAAGCGGCAGGTGCGTGAAGCGGCGGTAGATGAGGTGATTAGTGAACTCAAAAGTCGGCTTGAAGCGGTGGCTATGGTAAGCGAAGTCTCAGGACGTGCTAAACATTTGTATAGTATCTATCTCAAAATGTATCGGCAGGGCAAGGATTTTAGCGAAATTTATGATTTGGTCGCGGTTCGGGTGTTAGTAGAGTCGGTGAAGGATTGCTATGCGGCACTGGGATTGGTGCACTCCTTGTGGAAACCCGTACCGGGACGGTTTAAGGACTACATCGCTATGCCTAAGTCAAATCTATACCAGACCCTTCATACGACGGTAATTGGTCCCCATGGAGAGCCTTTGGAGGTGCAAATTCGCACCTTTGAAATGCATCATACGGCGGAGTACGGGATTGCAGCCCATTGGCGGTACAAAGAAGGCGGAAAGGGCGACCGGGACTTTGAGCAAAAACTTTCGTGGCTCCGGCAACTGTTGGAGTGGCAGCGCGATATGCGGGACGCCTCGGAATTTATGGAAACACTGAAAGTGGACCTATTCAGTGATGAAGTGTTTGTGTTTACGCCGAAAGGCGATGTGGTGGAGCTGCCCGCTAATGCGACCCCCATCGATTTCGCCTACCGCATTCATACCGATGTTGGCAATCACTGTGTGGGAGCTAAGGTGAATGGGCGGATCGTCCCCCTGACCGCATCGTTGCAAAGTGGAGACATTGTCGAAGTGTTGGTGAATCGTCGATCGCCGGGCCCGAGCATCGATTGGTTGTCGATAGTGCGTACCTCGCAAGCCAAGACCCGGATTCGTCAGTGGATGCGGCGCGAGCGTCGTCATGAACACTTGGCGCGGGGAAAGGAGATGTTGGACCGGGAGCTCAAGCGACGGGCGCTGACTCTTAAAGAGGAGCGCCTGGAAGAATTAATGCGAAAACTTGGATATGGATCGGTCGACGAAGTGGCGGTAGCGTTGAGTGAAGGGAATACCGCTCCCCAGGCGGTGGTGGCTCGACTGATGGACGAATTGGATCGGGGGGCAGGGGCCGGGACGGTTGGGGTGCCGACCACTCCGAGCCGGGCTCGCAATCCGGGGTCTTCCAAAGGGGCATCAGAGGTGCTAGTCCGGGGCCAAGGCCGCATGTTGACCCGGTTGGCCCGTTGTTGTCAACCAGTTCCTGGCGATCCCATTATTGGCTTTCTGACGCGCGGCCGCGGGGTCTCCGTCCATCGGTTGGGATGTCCGAATGAAAAGGACCTGACGCGCGACCCGGAACGGCTGATCGAAGTAAGTTGGGACGTTGAGGAAGCGGAATTGGCACCTCACCCTGTAGAACTGCGGGTCCATGCCTGGGATCGCTCAGGTCTCTTGGCGGATGTGGCTAACGTGGTGTCAGATTCGAATATTATCTCTGCGAAGGCCCGGGGATTTCGTGACCGAACGGCTGTGGTGGAAGTTCATCTAGAGGTCCGCAATCTTGCCCAATTGACGCAACTGATTCGTCGCCTCGAGAGTCTTCCCTATGTCCAAAAGGTGGATCGCGTGAGTCGTGAACGCATTTCGTGAAAAAGGTGACCGGACGAAAGGCCCTGGTTAACCAAGACAACAAAGTGGTCGGTGGTGGCTTTTCGGTCCTCAGAGGAGATTTTGAGCCCATGGGGACGTCTCACTGACCGACTATCGCCGGTTCGCTCTATTAGGACATGAATGAGGTGTTGAATGATGGGATTTGAAGAGTTTCAAACCGCTCGAGGCACCCGGGATATTCTGGCTCCAGAGACCTGGCAGTTTGAAGCGATGCGGCGGTTAACACTTAGCTGGGCGGCCCGGTTTGGCTATGAGCCTTTGGAAACACCGATTTTTGAGCAAAGCCCAGTCTTTTTTCGGGTTGGAGAGTCTACCGACATTGTCCAACATGAAAGCTATCGATTTATCGATGCGGGCGGGGATGATTTAACGCTAAGGCCCGAAGGGACCGCTGCGGCGGCCCGGGCGTTTGTGCAAAACGGGCTGGCCATGGCTCCCCAACCGGTCCGGCTCTGTTATTATGGCCCGATGTTTCGACGGGAGACGCCACAGGCGGGTCGCTTCCGCCAGCATACCCAATTTGGCGTCGAGCTCTACGGCAGCGAGTCTTTTCTTGCGGACGCTGAAGTGATCCTGTTAGCCGCCCGGATCGTGGACCAAGCTGGCTTAGAGCATCCCGAGATCCGGATTAATTCGATCGGGTGCACCGTGTGTCGGCCCCGTTATCGCCAGGCGCTGGTCGATTACTTTGGGGAGCGACAGACTGAACTGTGCGAAGACTGCCAGCGCCGCCTTATACAAAACCCTCTGCGCCTGTTGGACTGTAAGGTGGATGTGGACCTCAGGCGTGGCGCGCCGGATCTTGAAGAGTATTGGTGCGATGACTGTAGAGAACACATTAGAGGGGTTGTTAGCACGGTCAAGGCGGCTGGGCAACCCATCCAACGCGATCGCCAACTGGTCCGCGGATTAGACTACTACACCCGGACGGTATTTGAAGTCGGCCATCCCACCTTGGGCGAAAGGGCAGCGCTATTTGGAGGCGGGCGTTATGACGGTCTGACGGCGAATTTGGGTGGCCCGTTTGTTCCGGCGGTCGGATTTGGCATGGGGATCGAACGGCTTTTGTCCGCCTTGCCTAAACCCCTAGCTACTTCAGAACCGCGGCGAATCTACATGGCCTATCTCCCGGGATTTGATACGGTTGCCTATCAGTTGGCATTATCGCTTCGGGATGCCGGGTTGGCCGTCGAGACGGATGTCATCGGTCGGTCGCTCAAGGCCCAACTGAAGACCGCCAGCCGGCGCGCCTGGATGGCCGTTATCGTGGGTGGCCAGGAGTGGGCTGACGCGCGGATCGTGGTACGCGATTTAAATCGCGGAGCGCAGGAGGTGGTGGCTCGCGACGAACTGTTGCAATATCTCAAAGCCTATAGGGAGGGGAATCAGGCATGACGATGGCAAGAACCCATTATGCCGCGGAATTAAACGCCTCGCATCTTGGAAAGACTGTCTTCGTGGCGGGATGGGTGGACCATCGGCGCGACCATGGAGGTCTTATTTTTGTTGACGTGCGCGATCGAACCGGATTGGTCCAGATTGTTGCTGAACCCGGAAACCCGGGGTTTTTAGAACTGGACCGGGTGCGCTCGGAATACGTGGTTGGCATCGAAGGGGTCGTGCGAAAACGCCCTCAAGGCATGGTCAATCCCGATTTGGCGAGTGGTGACGTCGAAGTGGTACCGGTGGCCGTTACTGTGTATTCCACCTCCAAGACGCCACCCTTTAACCTCTCCGAAGCCGAGACCGTGGATGAAAGTTTGCGCCTTAAATACCGCTATATCGATTTAAGGCGTCCGGAACTAACCAGGAATTTGATATTGCGGAATCAAAGCCTCATGGCTATCCGGCAGTTCTTTCACCGGAACGGGTTTTTGGACATCGAGACACCATCACTAGCCCGTTCTACGCCCGAGGGCGCGCGGGATTTTTTGGTTCCCAGCCGTACCCGGCCCGGTGCATTTTACGCGCTTCCGCAAAGTCCCCAGATTTTTAAGCAGTTGTTGATGGTTGGCGGACTGGACCGCTATTATCAAATTGCCAAAGCTTTTCGCGATGAGGACCTGCGCGCCGACCGGCAATTCGAGTTCACGCAAATCGATGTGGAGATGTCCTTCGTGGACCGGGAGACGATCCTGTCCCTGATGGAGGACATGCTCAGGGATCTGTTTTTAAACGTGCTGCAGGTAGAATTAGCCCCATTTGTGCGCATGACCTGGCACGAGGCGATGATGCAGTATGGATCGGACAAACCCGACCTCAGAGCCGGGCGACCTCTGATTACGTTAACCCAGGCGGCAAAAGGGGTGTCTTGGCCGGTGTTGAGCCAAGCGCGGCATGTGGTTGGCGTCCTTTTAAACGATTACAAGCCCTCCCGCAAGGAATTGGACCAATGGGTCGCGATGGCGCGGGATGACGGCGCAGAAGGTTTGGTGTGGCTGATGCATGAGGACACTGGCGTGCGTTGCTCCGCCAGCAAGTGGCTTGTGCCCCAGGACATCCAAGTCATTTTGGACGCAGCCGATTCAAAGCCCGGGGATACTCTTTTGATACTGTCGGGGGAGGACTTCGCCGTGTACGAGATTGCGGGACGACTTCGGCTGTCGTTGGCAAAGCAACAGGGGCGCATCGAATCCGGATGGAGATTTTTGTGGGTCACGGAATTTCCGCTGTTTGAGTGGTCCAAAGAAGAAAATCGGTTGGCTTCGGCCCATCACCCTTTCACCATGCCGGTTCTCGCGGATCTCGACCGGTTGGACAGCGATCCCCTGTCGGTGCGTTCGCAAGCGTATGATGTCGTGTTGAACGGGACCGAGTTGGCCTCGGGTTCATTGCGCATCTATCAGCCCGATATTCAGCAGCGCATTTTTTCGGCCCTGGGGATGTCCGCCAAAGAGGCCCAGAACAAATTCGGATTTTTGCTCGAGGCGTTTCAGTATGGTGCACCGCCTCACGGCGGGATTGCATTTGGACTGGATCGGTTGCTGATGCTAATGGCTGGGACCGAGAGTATCCGAGATGTGATTGCCTTTCCGAAAACGGCGCGGGGCAACGATCCCTTAATGGATGCGCCGAGTGAGGTGAGTGAGCATCAGTTGGCCGAAGTGCATTTGAGCCTTAGACGGTAAAGAGGAGCCGATCCGGCTCCTCTGTAAGGTCAGCGCACTGCCGTGGGAATGAACAAATCGACCAAACCGATCACAAACGCGGCAATCAGGGCACCAATGATGGTGACGTGCATGCCAGGCACGACCAATTGGGCCACATAAATCACGGCCGCCGACACCAAAAACCCAACAAGGCCCCGCCCATAGGGGGACACAGATTTTCCGACTAAGGTTTCGATTAAATATCCCACCAGTGCAATCACTAATGCGGCCACCAGTGCAGACCAGAAGGTGAGGTGGGAAAAACCGGGCACGACATAACCGAGTAACATTAGCACAATCGCGGACACGACAAAACGGACCATGGCTCCGAGCCAGTTCATGGGTTCACCTCCTCGTCTATAGACCTAGTGTGCCGTTGCAGAGCCGGTAATATTCTTTTTGATAGTTTTAGCCTGGACGGGCAAATATGATAGTGGGTCATTGGCCCTTCACTCATGCGAAGGAGGGATTCACTTGGCAAAAGGAGTACCGTCGTCCTTTAAAGATCTGAAGACGCGAGCGGCCCGGCGTCTGTCGCATGGCAGCCACGATGTGAAGTCAGACATCATTGAAATGGGAGATGACATGCTCCAAAGTGGCGTCAAGCCTAAAACGGCCGAGGATAAACTGGCCAAGCGTGCTTGGCAGGCCGCCGGTCCCGAAGACAAGGAAAGACTGGCTGGTATGGTCTCCAACATGGCCCAAGACGAGCCCGAACTTTAGTTTTGAGTGAAGCCCGGTCAGGGGTGCAATGCCCTTGATCGGGCCTTGTTCTATACAGGCAGCCTGCCTACACAAATTTCCTATGCCGGAAACCTTTTGAACTTGCGCCCGGCGTGTGTCGATTCTATAATGAGACCCACGAGGCAACCCTGCTGTGTTCGGGGCGAGACCGATATGTTTTGAGCCAACACCAAAACATAGGGAACCTGATCTCAGTTGATGGCCGTCCTGCCCCAGAATAATAGGGGACTGCGAAAGTTGACGAGAGGTGCCCACCTGCCTAAGCAGGTTCAAAACGTCGGATGTTGCGGCATGGCGGGGATGATAGGGGGAGGACGGCGAGACCGTCCTCTTTTTCGTTGGCAAATGGGGTGTTTGACGGTAAAATTGGTGGATGGAGGGGATGGCATGCAAGAGTATGTGGTAACGGCCGACGAAAAGAATTTTTCGCACATTATCCAGGGTAGTAAGCCAGTGTTGGTTGATTTTTGGGCGCCGTGGTGCATGCCTTGCCGCATGGTCTCACCGATTCTCGACGAGATCGCCTCTGAGCTCCAGGGGCAACTGACTGTGGCGAAAGTCAATTTAGACGAGAATTCTCAGTTGGCTGCCAAGTATGGCGTGATGAGTATCCCGACGGTGGTCCGATTTCAAGATGGGGAAGAGGTCTCTCGGGTAGTGGGTGCGATGCCCAAGGCGGAGATAACACGAAGGTTGGGCCTTTCGTGACGGGTTCGCCGGACCGCCTCATCGATCTGAGATCCGATACCGTCACGCGGCCGACGAAGGCTATGCGAGAGGCTATGGCGACCGCCGACGTGGGTGATGATGTTTACGGTGAGGATCCGACCGTCAATCGTCTTGAATCGGACGCGGCCGCTTTATTGGGTAAAGAAGCCGGCTTGTTCGTGCCGTCAGGCACAATGGCCAATCAAGTGGCGATTCTAAGCCACACGGAACGCGGCGACGAGCTGTTCATTCATCGGGATAGTCATGCCTATTATTATGAGGGGGCAGCTCCCTCACTGTGGGCCGGGGTCGTGACCACGCTGTTGGATGGCCCCGACGGGGTGTTTTCGGCCGAAGACTTATCGCGGGCGGTTCGCCCGGACAATATCCACCACCCCACTCCCAGACTGGTGATGCTGGAAAATACGCATAATCGCTCGGGAGGGGCCGCATTGGCGCCAGAACGCCTCGATCCGGTGATGGATTTAGCCCATCAATTAAACCTTTTTGTTCATATTGACGGGGCCAGACTCTTTAACGCCGCAGTGGCCTTAGACTGTCCGGTGAAGAGGCTCGCTCAAAAGGCGGATTCGGTGTCGATTTGCTTGTCCAAGGGCTTGGGGGCACCGGTAGGTTCGGTCGTGGCAGGGCCTCGCCCCTTTATCGAACGATCCCGACGCTATCGCAAATGGCTTGGAGGCGGGATGCGGCAGGCGGGTATTTTGGCGGCCGCCGGGTTGATTGCCTTAGACAACCGTCGTCGTCTTGGTGACGACCATACACGAGCTAAGCGACTTCTGGAGGGGTTGTTAGCATTGGGCTATCAAGCCTGGGCGCCGTCTGTAGCCACCAATATGGTGATGATCGACACCAATCGGGCTGCCGAAGGCCTCGTCCAAGAGGCCCGGAAGGCCGGTGTCGCGTTTGGGACGGTGGGAACCCATCGGATCCGCTTGGTGACGCACCAGGATGTGGACGATTCCGATATAGATCGGACGTTAGCGGTGTTTAGAGGGATTAAAAGGTCGCTGTCTGATGCCGGATGATTTGTTTAGCGACGAGGGGGATAGGCGTAGACAGGCGGCAGCGCCATTAGCCGCTCGGCTTCGCCCTACGACACTCGATGACGTGGTCGGTCAAGAACATCTGACCGGGCGGGACGGTATTCTGAGAGCGATGGCTCAGGCCAAGCTGCGATCATCTATTTTCTATGGTCCACCGGGTACCGGGAAAACAACAGTGGCACAAATTTTGTGTACAGCACAACAGATGGCGTATGTTCCCCTGTCGGCGGTTGCGACGGGAATCCAAGAGGTGCGTCGTATCGCCGAAGAGGCTAAAAGTCGGTGGGGAATGCAAGGCCGGGGAACCGTACTGTTTTTAGATGAGATTCACCGTTTTGCCAAAAACCAGCAGGATGTGCTTTTGCCCTTTGTGGAAGACGGGACATTTGTGCTTTTGGGGGCCACGACGGAAAACCCCTGGGTGTCCTTAAACAATGCTCTGATTTCCCGATGCCTTTTAGTGGAATTTCATGCGCTTGGTCCCAAGGACATGGCCAAGGTTTTACATCGGGCCTGGGATTACCGACTTGAGTGGTGGCATGAAGGAAGTCTTTCCCCTTCGGTGGTTGACTTAATAGCCCGCCGTGTCGGCGGGGATGCCCGGATGGCCCTGACGGTAATGGAACGGGTGGCGATGTTGGCAGACAGCCGTCAGGTTACCGAGATTACGGAATCTTTGCTGAACGAGGTGTGGAACGATTTTACCTGGTACTACGACGTGCAGGGCGACGCCCATTACGATTTGGCCTCGGCACTGATCAAGTCCATCCGGGGCTCTGATCCTGATGCTGCGTTGTACTGGATGGGACGCATGCTCAAAGGCGGTGAAGATCCGCGATTTATTATGCGTCGGATTTTGGTTCATGCCGCCGAAGACATTGGTCTTGCGGACATTCAGGCACTGAATGTCGCCCATGCGGCATTCTTTGCTTTAGACAAGGTGGGTCTCCCCGAAGCCCGGATTCCCATGGCGGAGGCAGTTCTCTATCTCGCGCTGGCCCCCAAGTCGAATAGCGTCGTCACCGCCTTAAGCGCGATGGATGCGGCTTTGCATCGCTGGCCCAATGCGCCCGTGCCAGACGCTTTGAAGGACAAAAGCTATAATCCTCGGGCTCAGGAGAAATACCGCTATCCCCACGATCAACCGGATCACTTTTTGCCTGACCACCACGTACCTTTAATGATGGCAGGTTTAGAATTGTATCAACCTAGTAATCAAGGGGATGAGCCGCGGTACAAAGGCCGATTGGATGCTTGGCGTAAAGCCCGCCAAAAGCAATAAATACGAGAATCTTCCGCTTTGGCTGACACTTCTATCCGAATTTATCCTGTGATGTATACTCAAATTAGGCTGGACCCTTTGGCCCGGCACTTTTATGGATTTGAGCGGTGGAGGGGATTTTGATGGCGCAACCCTTAGAACAAACAACAACCGCTAAAACGCCTAAGGCCAAGAGCAAGACCCGGCCGTACTGGGTCGAACCGGTGGTTACGATGACGGTTTTGGGCGTGTGGGTGTTGTATTCCTTATGGGAAGTCTTATTTCATAATTCAGGCACTTACCACAATTATATTTCCCCCTACTTCTCCCCCGGTGTGGGAGAGTGGTTTGGTTGGCATGTTCTTGACGCGCTCTATGTGGCGTGGGTTCCCTTGGTTTTCCGTTTTTCCTGCTATTATTACCGACGCGAATACTACCGGGGATTTTTCTGGGACCCCCCTGGATGCGCGGCCGCCGACAAACCGCGCCCACGCTACAGTGGCGAAACCAAGTGGCCGTTGGCGTTCAACAACTTGCATCGGTACGCGTGGTTCTTAGTCCTGATCGTGCTCATTTTTCTCTGGAAAGACGCTGTCGAAGCGTTCTTCTTTAAAAATGGGTTCGGAGTGGGGGTAGGCAGTCTCATCTTGTTGGTTAACGCAGTCCTATTGACCTTTTATAGCTTTTCCTGTCACGCGTTTCGGCACATGGTAGGCGGTGACAAGGATTGTTATTCGTGCGACGGGAAGCCGACTACGAGCTACAAACTGTGGCAGCGCGTCTCGCGCTGGAATGTATTCCATGGAACCTGGGCGTGGGCGTCGCTGGCATCGGTGTGGGCCGCCGATCTCTATATTCGACTCCTGATGATGGGAGTCATTCATGACGTGAGGTTGTTCTAATGGGAAAAGAATCGTACGAATCCCTCGACTACGACGTAATTGTTATCGGTGCTGGCGGAGCAGGGCTTCGGGCAGCGGTGGAGGTGTCTGAAAATACCGGTCTGAAGGTCGCCGTGATTACCAAGTCGCTTTTGGGTAAGGCTCACACCGTCATGGCAGAGGGCGGGGCCGCGGCGTCATTTGGCAATGTGGAGGCCCAAGACGGTTGGGAGACCCATTTCTACGATACCATGCGAGGCGGACACTTTATCAATAATTACCGTATGGCGGAGATTCATGCCAAAGAGTCGCCGGACCGGGTTTTGGAGCTTGAAAACTGGGGTGCGGTATTTGACCGGACGCCGGAGGGTCGGATCATGCAGCGGGCGTTTGGCGCTCACTCGTTCAGAAGGCTCTGCCATATCGGCGATCGAACCGGTCTGGAACTTATCCGGACCATGCAATACAAGGCGATTCACACCGGCATTGAGGTGTACCAGGAAGTCACCATGACGAAACTTTTGGTGCAGGATGGTCGTGTGGCCGGAGCGTTTGGGTACCTTCGCAGCGACGGCCGGTTTGTGTTGTTTCGGGCGCGCGCCGTGATATTAGCGACTGGCGGCTGGGGCAAGATCTTTAAGGTTACGTCGAATAGTTGGGAGAGCACGGGGGATGGCGCCGCGTTAGCATTTCGCGCTGGGGTGGACCTGATGGATATGGAGATGGTGCAGTTTCATCCCACCGGCATGGTGTGGCCTCCCGGGGTTCGGGGTCTTTTGGTGACCGAAGGCGTTCGCGGTGAGGGAGGTCTTTTGCGTAATGCTGAGGGCGAACGGTTTATGAAGACCTATGATCCGGAACGCATGGAATTATCGTCCCGGGATGTAGTGGCGCGTTCCATTTTTAAAGAGGTGCAGGCGGGACGCGGGTCGCCGCACGGTGGGGCCTGGCTGGATATTAGCCATAAGGGGCCCGACTATGTGAAAGCCAAATTGCCCGGCATGTACGAGCAGTTCCGCACGTTGGCGGATTTAGACATCACCAAGGAACCTTTTGAAGTGGCGCCGACGTGCCACTATACCATGGGAGGGGTTCGGGTTGATGCGGAAACCTGTGCGACCAGTATACCCGGCCTATTTGCCGCTGGAGAGGTCGCCTGCGGTCTTCATGGCGCCAACCGTTTGGGGGGCAATTCCCTGTCCGACCTGTTGGTGTTTGGGCGCCGAGCGGGCTTAGGAGCGCGCGAGTACCTCAGTCAATCCGTGGATTGGGCCCAGGTTGATGAGTCCGAACTGGATGCCGAAATGGATCGGGTGTTGGAACCTTTTCATCGCCCCGGTGGAGTAAATCCGTATCATGTGCATGAAGAGCTGCAAGCCATTATGACGGAACACGCCAGCATTATGCGGTCGGGGGATGTGTTGCAGGCGGGCCTCGAAAAATTACTGGCCTTGAAAGAGATGGTCCCTAAGATGTCCATAGACGGGTCGCGGGTCTACAATCCTGGCTGGCACGCTGTATTTGATGTGGAAAACATGCTGCTTTTGTGTGAAGGCATTGTTAAAAGTGCCCTTGAGCGCAAGGAAAGCCGCGGCGCGCATTGGCGCACGGATTATCCCGATGAGTTGCCACAGTGGCAAGAAATCAACTTCGTGGAGTCCTTTGACGGAGAGAACATCCGCCTTCGGACCGAGCCTGTGAAGGCCATGCCTGAGAACTTGACTAAGCTCTTTAGTTATGGCAAAGCCCCAGGGCTGGTAGCACGCGAAGGAAAGGAGTCTTGAAGGTGGGCGAAGAATTTAGGTTAAGTGTGTGGCGGGGCGATCCGTCGGGTGGCCAGGAAGTGGAGTATCGGGTGCCCGGTGAAACCGGTATGGTTGTCCTCGATGCCCTGCAGTATATTCAGCATAACCAGGCGCCCGACTTAGCCGTGCGGTGGAACTGCAAGGCTGCTCACTGCGGCTCATGCGGCGCCGAAGTGAATGGACAACCCAAACTGCTTTGTAAAACCCGCATGGATGACTATGTGGGCGAGACCGTGTCCGTCAAGCCGATGCAAACCTTTCCCATTATCAAAGATCTCGTGACGGACGTATCCTGGAACTATCAGGTCGCCAAAGAGATTCCGCCACTGGACCCGATGTATCCTGCTCCGTTTCAAATGCAGCAAGTGGATGCTACGCGGGTGCAGGAGTTTCATCGGTGTATTGAGTGTTTTCTCTGTCAGGACACCTGCCACGTTTTGCGCAATCACGAGGGTCAACAGCAATATTTTGGACCCAGATTTATGGTGAAGATTGCGGAATATGAGATGCATCCGATTGATGGCGCCGACCGTCTGCCCCTGTTGGCTGACCAAGCCGGCCTTGGCATGTGCAATGTGACCAAGTGCTGCACGGAGGTATGCCCGCAGCATATTCGGATTACCGATAATGCCATCATACCGCTTAAGGAGCGGGTAGCCGACCGTTATTACGATCCGGTTAAAATCTTGCTGCGCCGCCTATCGGGGAAGAAGGCTGGGCCCACGCAAACACCGAGCAGGTCTTCGACATAGAGGCCATCCAGACTACACTGTAGCGCCCTCGATCGGGGGCGCTTTGCCCTGGAGTCAGTGCCCTATAGTTTAGGCGTTTTGTGGCCATGGCTTGAAGCCATCGGGCCACGGCGTCGGCGTATTCAGCAAATTAACGGTTTGGCCTCGATGATGTTGCACGGTGTTGATGAAGTCAATCCCGAGCGTGCCGCCCAGTGCGGTAAAGGCCGGTGATTTCATGGAACAACACTCCCGCTTGCTGTTTCTAACTGGTTATACGGTATAGTAATAGTTAGAAATGTATTGTGGCTCACGCCCAGTACGCCTTGGTCGGGTACGGGTTCGGATGGATCGCCCTCAGGGAGCCCATGGGGACACGGGGTGCCTTCGCTTGAGGAAGCGTATGCGTTATATCGGTCGACCGACGGGGGACATCAGCGGAGTCTTGCCCAATAAACCGCGTTTTCGGGCCGTCAAAGCTTCTTAAGCAGTGTGGGGAGCCCGAGCCTTGCCTTTTGGAAACCCAACGACGGAATCATTGCGCGGTCGTCTAGCTTTGGGCAGTCGGTCATCATTTACTACACTGCCGATGGCGGCTCGAGCTGGCAGCAGGCTACGGTTGCCCAGGTCGGCGATCCGACTGAAACCACCCCCGGTCATCCTACGACACCATGACGGAACTATTGGATATCAGGGTGGCGGTGTTTGGGGCCAAGACGCCCACCGTGCAAAGCAACGACGGTGGCAAAACTTGGTCACTCGTCGGGTCATCCCCTTAACGGGGCACCATACCCAGTGGGACCGCCCAGATGGGACTACGAGCTTGCTCACGGGGGCGCCCGCGTCGTGGATACGACCTCACTTGGGGTGGGAAATTCGCGTTTTGTTGGCGGGATCCTTAGTTAATGACCCGCAAAGTATGCTAGCATGGTCGCAAGCGGTCGTCAATTCTCACCTACTGGCTGGAAGAGCGGCGCGCGCAGAGAAATCCTTGTCGGAAGGACCGGCGGTGAAAAAAGGGGGAGAATTGATGGAACGCAATGGCATTGAGGTGGAGCAGTTGGTGGCGACGATTGAGGCGGTGAAAGAGCATCCAGACTTGGCACAGTTTAAGTTTCGCTCCGAGACGACGTGGCTGGCGGGGGGGCGTTCGGAGACCCGCATTCAGTCGTTTTATGGCACGGGCCAGGAGGATGCATCCCGGACGGAACCCTTTGTCTTGACAGCGGATGAGCCTCCCGTTCTGTTGGGCACCAATGCGGGGCCTAATGCGGTAGAGTTGGTCTTAGCTGCCTTAGCGTCCTGCTTATCCGTGGGGATTGCTTATAATGCTGCAGCTCGAGGAATTGTTTTGCAGGAACTGACGCTCCATCTTGAGGGCGATGTGGACCTCCGAGCATTTTTAGGTCTCTCGGACACGGTGCGCCCGGGATATGAGGGGGTGCGAGTGCGCTACCATATCGTGTCGGATGCGTCTGCGGCGCAACTGGATTCGCTTATGGCCCATGTTGAAGCGACATCACCCCTCCTGGATATCATCCGCCATCCGCTGCCCGTTACGCTCATTGCCGATTAGAGAACCGAGCTTTCAAGAAGAGTTTAGATGTCGATGCCAACAAGGACGTGCGTTGTGTAAGGGCATGAATATGTACTGGGGAAAGCCTGTGTCTATATTTTTGGACAACAGACTTTCGGCCACTGACCTATCTGTTCGCGCTTAGCGGCTCCATATTGACCGGTGGGGTTGGGTGCGCCGAAATCGTTTTGTATTGTTCCTATCCGAATGCGGCGGCCCGCCAAGTTTGTCTGCAAACGCTCGGCTCATGTCCCTGTAGTCAGTCTCGGCAATAATCAGCAAAAGACCCATAGCGTACCTATACTCCTCACGTCTTATAATTGATGATTTAAGCGGCCGATTTGAAGACTTGAAACTTGAGCGTCAATAGGGAGTGGAGTTTGGCTTGATGGCGATCGCTGGTATCGGCCAAACAGTCGATAATCGCCTGTTTAAACGGTCCAAATTTCGGATAGTACCGCCCATGGAGACATTCCGCCTTCACCAACTTCCAGA
>JAJZXX010000197.1 GCA_021806205.1 Bacillota bacterium
ATTTGTCCAGCTTTTAAGGATAATTTGATCAACATGGGTTATGTGGCGCAAACTCATGCGGTGCGGGCTTAAAATCCCACTCGGTAATTTACCGAATTTTGGCACATATATCAATCGATGAGCAAGAACCGTCCTATACTAAAAAAGTCCACCCCTCGGTGAACCGTAGCAGGCACCAGCGTTTGCGCGACTATGACGTGGCCTTGGGTGTGAGATGACGGAGGACCTGGCCAGCGCACGTGATGAGTTTGGCTTTGCTGCGATATTGCAGGATTCCGGCGTGATTGAGGTCGTTCAGCAGTTGGATGTGGAATTGGTCGGGTTAAAGCCCGTCAAGACGCGGATTCGTGAGATTGCCGCCTTCTTGTTGGTGGATCGACTACGCCGAGAGGCCGGGCTGGCGGCTTCTGCTCCATCGTTGCATATGTCATTCACGGGCAATCCGGGAACGGGAAAAACGACGGTAGCCCTCCGTATGGCCGAGATACTCCATCGTTTGGGCTACGTGCGCAAGGGGCACTTAGTAGCGGTGACGCGTGACGACCTGGTCGGGCAATACATCGGCCATACCGCACCTAAAACCAAAGAGGTCCTTAAACGGGCGATGGGCGGGGTGCTGTTCATCGATGAGGCGTATTATCTGTTTCGTCAGGAAAACGAACGTGATTACGGCCAAGAAGCGATCGAAATACTGCTGCAGGTGATGGAAAACCAGCGAGAGGACCTGGTGGTGATTCTGGCTGGGTACAAGGATCGGATGACTCAATTTTTCCAGTCCAACCCAGGCATGCATTCGCGCATTGCGCATCACATTGACTTTCCGGATTATTCGGTTGAAGAGCTGCTGGAAATTAGTCGACGGATGGCCTCTCAACTAAATTACATTCTCAACGATGAGGCCGTGGCAGCGTGGGATCAATACATTCGACGGCGGATGGCGCAACCCCGATTTGCCAACGCCCGCAGCATGCGTAATGCCCTAGACCGTGCCCGGTTAAGCCAAGCTAATCGCTTGTACGGCCACGGCGGGCCCATCTCTCGCGGCGATTTAATGACGTTGCAACCCGAAGATATTTTTATCAGCCGTGTCTTTGACCAGGCGGATTCCGCTCTAGACGGTCCGGTGCAAAGCGAGTGATCAGACTTGTAAACGAGGGTGAGAGCTCGAGTTCCATACGATTCGCGGGTTGGCGCTCTTAGTGATGCTCGGCATGGCGCTCGGACGCATCCAACAGGGTCATCCCGCACGGCTCCGCCGTATAGTCCGCAGCGCTTAAGTGCTGTGCGCGAGGGACCCCATTCCATCAGACTCCCGTGACACCCCAGAATCACTCCGGGTGAGTTTTGTGGTGGCCTTCGTTGTATGTGGCAATAAATGCCAGGGTGATTTTAGGCCGGATCACCGTAGGACGTGGTTAATTGGCTTCACCCCACACCCAATTGCGCTGCCATTTCAGGTCGAAGTGCCACAGCGCAAAAAGGCTCATAGGGCAAAAGTTTGAACAGTGGTGGTTGTTGTGCTAGACTGGTTCCGTAAGCGGATTCCTTTGGAATCGGACGGGCTTGTCAGTGTGACGAAGCCGCGAGAGTCTTGCATCGCAAGAACACCCGAGAGGGTCGGAGTGGGTCGTCCGTGACCGGGAGAGAAAGAGCACCTGTTACTGAAGAATGTTGGGAGGTCCGACAGGAGACCGGAACCTCTGGACCATGGTCCGCAGGAAGGCTCGGTTGCCGTTAAGCGGGGAGTATATTGGAGCGTGGCCATGGTGTTGGCCCGGATGTTTTAATGAACTGCCCAAAACTTTGGGCTAATGACACCTGCTACGCGGCGGGTGTTTTTGTGTTCTGTTCAATCCTCACACCTATCGCCGCCGTAACTTGATAAACGGAGGCCGTATGTGATGATCGTGACTGCTGTGATTGAAATTCCCGAGGGATCTCAAAACAAGTACGAATATAATGGTGACACCGGGCATCTAAGGATGGACCGGGTCTTGCATGGATCTATGCATTATCCCTGCAATTATGGATTTTTACCCCAGACTTGGGGGGAGGATGATGACCCTTTAGACATCCTGGTTTTTTCGTCCTCCCCGATTTACCCTGGGGTTCAAGTGGGCGCACGAGTTATCGGTGCGTTATTGATGCAGGACGAACACGGTCCCGACGCCAAGATCATCAGTGTTGCGGACGTGGATCCGCGATATAACCATATTAGCGCCGTGGATGATCTCGGGACCTATCGATTACGCGAGGTGCGCCACTTCTTTTCTCAGTATAAAGTATTGCAAAACTTGCCTGTTACCGTAGGAAATTATCAGGACGTGACGATCGCAGAGACGTTGGTCCACGATGCCCGACTGCGCTTTCGAGCCATCAAGTTGGGAAATGGGGCAGCACATGACTGAAGTAGCCATTCAGGATGTTTGGGGGTTTCAGATTTTCGATTCGCGCGGGTGGCCTAGGCTAGCGGTGGAAGTACGGCTAACGTCTGGCGATACCGGGTTGTCGATGGTTCCGGTGGGGGCCTCCACAGGCTGGTGCGAAGCCCGTGAGTTAAGGGACGGCAACACGGTGTTTAACGGTCGTGGCCTGACGCAGGCTGTGCATGTGATTGATGAAATTATTCGGCCGCGTTTGCGTGGCAACGACATACCGAATCAGAACGGGTGGACCGACTCTTGATTCAGTTGGATGGTATGGAGAATAAGGCTCGTTTAGGAGCGAATGTTATTTTAGGGGTATCTTCGTGATATAACTGCCGTACATTCGCCGTGGCATCACCGAGCATTGTGCGAATGTTGCCCTAATTAAACTCAAGTCACACCGTTCGGGAGAGACTACGGACACATTGTTGGTCGATTTGGCGGTGACCCTGGGATCGAGTCGAGGAAGGCGGGTGCTCCCGCGCGAAGCGAGAGGGTTGCGAAATATAACCGATTACTCTTGATGGAAACACACGATCCCCAACTGAGTTACGCGGGATGGTCATGGCGAAAAGCATCGTGGGGACGCCCAAGAACGCTTGCTTGAGGTGGACTCATTCCTATGGAGGTGCATGGCAATAAAGTCGAGACGTACTCACGTCTGGCGAACACGTAATGTCTGGGCGTTCTCATTGGCCTCGCTGTTCTCAGATTGGGGGCATGAGATGGTCACCTCGTTGTTGCCCGGTTTTCTTACGGCTATTGGGGCGCCAGTGATTGCACTTGGTCTTACCGAGGGTGTTTCCAAATTAGCTGAGGCCCTGGCCGCCTTGAAGGGGGGCCAAATCAATGACCGTTACACGGGGCGACATCCCGTGTTGGTTGTTGGCTACATGCTGACAGGATTGAAGGCATTAGTGGCTTTGGTGAGTTGGTGGCCGTGGGTCGTTGTACTGAGAACTATTGGATGGCTCGGCCGGGGAGCTCGGGGGCCTATTCGTGACGCCTACATTGCCCAAGAAGTTCCTCCCGAACATGTGGGCAAGGCTTATGGGCTGCGCGAATCGTTTGATACGACGGGTGCCTTATTGGGCCCTTTGACGGCTGCTATTTTAGTTGCGTTCTTTCCGGTCCGTACGCTCATCGCCCTAACCGCTATTCCCGCTGTACTGGCTATTGTCATGATTGTTCGTGTGCGAAAACTGCCCCGCAGAATGGCGACGCACACCGTTCAGTCTCCCGGGTTGGGAGATCCCGTCGCCAAGTGGCCGCGGCAGTTTATCCGCTATCGTTGGGGGACGCTGCTTTTTTCTGCGGGCTACGTGGCGCCGACGTTTTTTATCTTGCGTGTCTGGACATCGCACGTGACATTAGGCCCATTGCATGCTCACACCCTGGCCCTTTTGCTATACACGCTGCACAACGCCGTGTATGCGGCTGGCGCGTATCCCGTTGGACGCCTGGCTGACCGGACTGCCGGTCGTTTCCTGCTTTTGATTGGCTACACTTTGTGGGTAGCAGCGCTGGTGGGGTTCGTCATGAATTTTAACAGCGTTTGGGTATGGGTGGCACTCTTTATGGCGACCGGGCTCGCGACGGGTGTCATTGAGTTAGCGCAAAAGATGGTTACCATACGCCTCGTGCCCCAGAACGCCCGAGGTCAGGGGTTAGGGCAGATTGCTGCGTTGAGAGGCGGCGGCCAGTTGGCGGCTGGTGCAGTTATGGGCATAGTGTGGACCGTGAGCACCCCGGAATTAGGGTTTGGCATTGAATCGGCCATGGCCATCCTCGGGCTAATTTGGATAGCGGTGGCCATCCGTAGCGGTGGATTGTCAAACAGTTAAAGGAGCTATGACCATGCGCTTGAAGTTGTTGCCACCTTCTGCCGATGCGTCCGCTGTGGTTTGGTGTCGATGGGCCTGGCTCACTGGACGTCAGTCGGACGCCAGGGTGGATGCCAAGACGGTGGCGCTAGTGCGAGATGGAGTGCTGGATAGGAATGGCGACCGGGAGGCACGGCGTGCATTGCTCTCCGCATACTGGGAACTGGTGGATGTGAGAGAGGCGATTGCCCTAGAGCGCGAACTGGTGGCTGGTGGCGCGAGATCCCTTGCATTAGCGGGTGTGGAACATCCGCGCTGGTGGCATCATGGCGAATGGGTGGTAGCGCTGCAGGAGTGGCTGGGGTGCGACCCGAAGCTCGATGAAGCTATCATGCGGGTGTGGAGTTGGGTGGACCATCCAGCCGCTTTCGTACGCGTTCCGACTGAAATCTGGCCGCGTATGGGCGTGGCATCCGAGTCTCCTATGGCTTGGACGGACATCGTGGCGGGGGCTCAAACCGAGTTGCGCCAGGAACCTAAAACTCCGTTTGAAGCATTTTGGCGTAGCCATATTAAGGAGTGGTGTGATCGGTGGTTGGCGTGGGAGGAGAGTGTTTTTCTTTATCAATGGCGCCTTGGTGAAGAAGAAAATTTGACACGGTGGACGGGGTCGCCGCCTTACGCCGCCACTGTCCCGACAGGACTCGAGGTCGAGGGGGTTGCCTTGAATAAGTCCCAACGACTTCGGAACTCTCTGTATGAGGCCGTTCTCGGCCTCGGGTATTGGTGGAACCAGTCCAGATCTACAGATTTAGCGGCCCGATGGGACGGCATATGGTCGAGTTGGTCATCTAGCCTCAATTACATGACGTTCGAGGTGCAAAGCAACTGTCAGACCACGGAGTGGCATATCGGAGGACTAACCGGTACACTGCGCGATGGATACGCCGTGGAAGGCTGATGTTTGATAGGCAACGCCGACTAAAGAGGATCGCGATTCGGCGGGCGAAATATCATTGGCCCTAGGGACCAGTCCACATTTGCTAAGAGCGGTATTGCATTCAATAGATTGGCTATCAGGCACTAAAGCTGGCCCGGTAGGATGACCTGCCGACCCTCCAGACTTTGGGGATCGCCTACGACTTTTTTCATGGTCGAGAGGACCACAGATGTGGGTATGGCACGCAAGATAGACATTTTGATCCAGGCCGGCATGGGCAGATGAATCAACTGTCCGAGCCGATGGGATCGCCGAGCGACTGTGAGAGCACTTTCAAGGCGTCTCTCACGATATCGCATCAAGGCCCGGTGGGCATCTCGGGAACTGTTGAGCTCTTGTGCCAACACGAACGCGTCAACCATTCCCTGGCAGGCGCCTTGACCGGTGTTGGGGGTCATGAGGTGAGCGGCGTCGCCGATCAATGTCACTGGGCTTTCCGGAACGGGAAAAGCTTCTAATCGGTCGAAAATCGGGTGGATGAGAATTTCCTCGGGCATCGTAGTCCTCATAAGGGAGCCGATGGGGTCGAACCATCGGTGGAAATGATGGTAAAACTGTTCGGCTGCTGGCGGATTCTCCACATCATTCCATGGCAACGTGGCAAACCAGTAGACCTTGCCTTTGCCCAGGGGGCTGAAGCCGAACTCTCCTGCACCTCCCCACACTTGTATCACGGCATGCTGACACTTTGTTGGGAGATCAACTTCGGCAACGCCGCGGATGGCAACAAACCCTTGATATTGCGGGGGTTTTAGGTTAGTCCATAGTGAATCCCGAACCTGAGAGTGAGCCCCATCGGCCCCTATGACGAGTGGTGTTAAGACGGATTCTCCTCCCTGAATCGTTAATCTAATGTCTGTGCCTTGGGTTCTGATCTCGGTGACGGGGTGTTGATAGTGGAGCTGGTCGGGCGGTAATTGGGCGGCCAGGGTTCTTAGTATATGAGATCGCGGCACGGCCCAAGAGGATTCATTCCACGCGCCGGATATCTTTGGGAGACTTATTGACTTTAGGGGGAGCCCACTGGGGGTGACGAAAAGATAGTGGTCAATGCGAGACCCGGCGTCCGTGATGGCTTCTGCCAATCCCAGGCGGCGCAATATCCCCATGGCATTGGGTGCCATGGCCAGAGCCGCGCCGCCATCATACGCTTTTTCGGACCGTGCCTCATAGATTGTCCAAGGGTAGTCATGTTGCCATAGAGCCTGTGCTAGGGTGAGACCCGTAATGCCGCCTCCCACAATCGTTACCGGCTGAATATCCATCACCTCGTCCTCATGCCTATGATAAACTACGATATAAGTAAGCCAATGCGGCGTGAAACATCCAGTCATGATCGGAGGGCCAAGATTGCCCGACAAAAATCCCAGTGTATCCAGTAATAGGAAATCGGCGGCTGTCATCGGTGGGTGGTGGATGTGGGTTTTGGTGGGGATTTTGGCTATTGCGGCCCTGGTGGTCGGGTATAAGAGTCTCGGTCCCAAAGTCTCCAACGCTGCACCAAAGGGCAATCCTCCTGCCATTCATGAACCTGCGCTTCCGACAAGAGGATTTACTTGGGCCTATCGAGCCTACGACCTCAGAACCGGGCATCCCCAGTATTTTACGCGTGGCAAGCGTGTCACGGTCGTGATGCTAATGGCGTCCTGGTGCCTTTATTGTGCCTACGTTGACAAATACGTGTGGCCGACCGTGATTCATACGCCAGGATTGGAGTTGAATCTGGTCGATGTGTCATCCAATGGGGGGATCGGAAACCCGGGCCCCAAAACCCCTGCCTTCTCCGGTCACGACAATGTGGGCAGCGTGGTGAATGTAGCGGGAATGCGCCGGGTGATGCACCGCTATGTGAACCGGTTTCACTTAACCCAAACGAATGTCCACGTTTTTGTGGAGCCAGCCGGAATGAAGTACTGGTCTGTCAAATACTTTCCCACCATTCTCTTTGTGAGTGCCAAGGGAAAGGTCACTCGTGTCAACGGGGGGATCACGCCGAGCCAGGCGCAATCCATTATTGCCGGTATTCTTCAAAAGGAATAAGTGGGCTGATTCTTGTATCCCTTAAGGAACGGACCCCTTCATTCTATTGGTGCAGTATCCTTGCTGCCAGGGGATTGCGCTACACACGGTCGATTTGCATGGTTTCGTCGTCGCCGAAGATGCGCCGCCAATCACCGGGAAAAGGTGTGGTTTGGCCACTGAGGGATGGGCTCCAGGCATCAGCCAGGGCGCACGGATGATAGGGTGCCATCACGATGACGCGCCATCCATTAAAGCCTCGACGAAATCGCGGTGCTTAGAAGTTAGTCGGGATTCAGGCACATAGCGTTGTACCAGGGCGCGTACGTCACGGAGCTTTTCCAGTCGAAGACGGCGAATTAAGGTCTGGTTGGCTTTAATGTCTTGTGTGTAGATCTTTGGGGCAAACATCTAGTCTGCTGTGACGGCATAAATACTGAGCTTCCCTAAACTCGTTCCGCAGTTTTGCGAAAGCGTCCTGTAGAGATGTGATTTCGGCGTACTTTGACAGTTGAGGAAAAAAATCCCCCTTTGGTACTGTTGATGGTGCAGAACCAAACCAGACCAAGGAGGACTTATAGATGCATTCTACATCG
>JAJZXX010000069.1 GCA_021806205.1 Bacillota bacterium
CAGATTTCACCTTACGGCGAACACCCTGCCGTTGTTGCCTACCGCACTTGAACGAGAAAATTCGCACGGGTTAGACTTTCACTAACAAGAACTGCGACCTGCCGGTCGCACGCGATGGGCCTCGCGCCGCGAGGCATACTGAAAGACAAACAGGAGCAGGCCGTAAAAGAGTACCACGGGAAGTTGATGCCGCACGCTCCCCGCTCGACGCGGATTGCGAATCCGGGCTAATTTCCGGAAGAGCGCCGGGCGATGTCGCCACACATCGAGTTGCGCCGCGACCGCGTTGACCCGGGCCGCCTGTTCCTGCTCAACGGTATGATAGGGGACCTTCGCGTTGGTCAACGGCGTGTAATGGTGACCGCGATCCCAGCCGGCGGGTCATTCGGGATCCTCCTCCTCCAACGATCGAACTGATCGAACCGGCCACGGCGCGGTCAGGGCCAATCGCCACTCCCGCGTCAGCGGATAGACCCAGACGGCCTTGCGCGGAACCGCCGCGCGATGCTGCCGATCGTTGCG
This sequence comes from Bacillota bacterium, assembly GCA_021806205.1. Lineage (GTDB taxonomy): Bacteria > Bacillota > Sulfobacillia > Sulfobacillales > Sulfobacillaceae > Sulfobacillus_B. Next base: position 523 of record JAJZXX010000069.1, read on the forward strand.
CCCACGGCCGGCCGTCATCCCCAGATACTGCCAGTTTGCGGCGGCATAACAGGTGCCCGCCCAGGGGGCTTCGACAAAGGTTTCTAGAAGCACCGGAGCAAACCCATAACACTTCAGCCAATCCTGCCGGATCTGACGCGCGGCCAACCCCAGCACATGGCTGGCTAAATGCGGCACCTCGACCCCCGGCATAATCAAAAAGCGGCTATTGTTCACAATGCGGGCCCGAAACTGTGCGCGTGTCATCGCATCCCAGCCGATCCAGGTATCGCGGGCCCCCAGCCTCTGGGCGGCCGCGGCAAACAACAAACCGCCGAGCCGGACCGGCTCGGACCTCGCTTGGGACACGATCCAATACTGTTGGCGTGCGCCATAGGCTCGCCGATACCCCAAGGGATGATACGTGGCCATCGTTGCCACCCATATCGGCCGATCCGCGGGCGTTGCGGGCTCGAGCGTGATGGGTTGCAGTTCTCGAAGCGGCGCCTTCACCGCCACCGCGGGAATCGGAATCCCGTGCCGTTCGGTCTGTCCGACCAATGTCCGATGCTCACGCACCGGAGGCACCGGCATCCACTGGGCCGCCTCCATCGCAACCAACAACTGGCGGCAAGCCCCGACCCGCAGCCTCCCATTGGGTCCGGTCCACGCCAAATTTTCGCAGAGCGTCGCCGCGATTTCCTGACGACTCAGGCGGTGAAACCGCCGCAATGTCTCGCGAATTAAGGCAATATCGTTCAGGGAAAAGTGTCGATCCCCAATCCAAAAGGGTTCATCAAACCGCGTCGGCATCGAGATAACTTCACTCCCTTGAAAAAAGATTGCCCATACAACATCTCAAACGCGTCGACAAATTACCAGCCCTGTTACGGAAAAACTTTTGTGGGTCGGCCACGCCTAGTCAGCCTTTCACAACTCATGCGTCAGCACTGGCTGTCTGGGCCTTTATTCCCGCCCAAAACCCGAAGCGTGAGTCGAAAAAAGGTCTGGGCCAATTCTTCATGAGACAATCGGCCGTCGGGACGATACCACCCAATTATTCCATTAAGAGCCGAGAGCACAAAAAGCCGGGTCACCGACTCATCTTGCACGTCAAACACCCCGGCTTCGATTCCCTCTGAAAACACCTGATCCCACAATCGTTCATAATCGCGACGCAGTCGTTGAGCCTCTCGACGCGTATCGGCACTTAACTCACTGTCATCATCCAGATACACCCGGGCCCATGCCCTGGACTCCTCAATGACCGCGAGGTGTGCTGCAATCATCCATTGCAATTTGTCACCAGGCCGGGACTGACTCGATACAATGGGATTCAGCCGCTGGGTAAAGTCGTGGGACGCGCGTCTCACAATTTCGAGATACAGGTCTTCTTTCGTAGCAATATGCGCGTAAAGACTTCCCGACAAAATTCCGGCCCGCTCCGCAATGTCGCGCACCGTCGTCGCACGAAACCCCTTTGCCGCAAAAAGCTCAGCGGCCGACTCGATAATGCTGTCCCGCCTACTCTTACGCGCCATCGTGCCACGCGCCGCCCAGAGCCACTTTCACATCGCGGGCCCGCTGAATAGCTTTTGTCACAGAATCAGCCAATACAGTCACATGCCCGACCTTGCGGCCCTTTCGCATCGCGGTCTTGCCATACCAGTGCAATTGCACCCCAGGCCATTCCAACACCCGCGTAAGCTTATCTAACCCCTCCAAGAACAGGTCTCCCAATAAATTCAGCATCACGCAAGGGCCGAACAGACGGGGACTGGCCACCGGCCAGCCTGCTACGGCACGCATGTGCTGGCTAAATTGGGAAGGCCAGGCGCCCTCTATGGTCCAATGTCCCGAGTTATGCGGTCTTGGTGCCATCTCATTAAAGAGGAGTTCACCCTCGGCCGTGACGAAAAACTCCAGAGCCATCACGCCAACCAACCCCAATCCCCTGGCCATCGCCGCTGCCTGATGTAAGGCCAGTTGCTGAATTGGATCGGGTACCCGAGCCGGAACCACCGTCCAATCCAATATCCCCTGATCATGGTGATTTTCGGATGCCGGAAAGATGGCGATGCGGCCATTCTGATCCCGTGCCACTACGACCGACATTTCTTGGATGAATGCCACTTTTTTCTCGTAAATCAAAGGCTCGCTCCCATGTAACGCCTGAAATCCCATTCCCGCCTCCTCCATGGTATTGACAGCAATTTGGCCTTTGCCATCATACCCGCCGCTCACGGTCTTCAAAATGCCCGGAAATCCTAAATCGGCCGCGACTTGTCTAGCCTCTTGGGCACTGGGCACGGCACGATAGGTCGTAGTGGCCAGTCCAAATTGGCGTGCCCGATCTTTTTCTCTCAGACGGTTTTGACTGACATACAATAAGTCCGGCGGAGGGAAGACCGGCTTTATCCGCGCCAGCCGGGCTGTCGTCTCGTAGGTGACATTCTCGAATTCATATGTGGCGGCATCGATCCCCTCGGAAAAGCGCAAAAGCGCGTCCTCGCTCTCGAATCCAGCGGTAATCGCATCACCAGCCACTTCATGGGCAGGGCCGATCGGTTGGGGATCCCAGACAATGGCGTTAAGCCCCATGGCTCTCCCCGCCAACGCCATCATACGGCCGAGCTGGCCGCCGCCCATAATACCAATGGTGCCGCCCACAGGCACTATTCGCGATGCCATGCTTTCACCGTCCGATCTTGCTCCCAGACCTGATCCTTTAACATCGCATAATAGCTGTTGAGACGCTCTTTGAGCCCCTCATCCGTTAAAGCCAAGATACGCGCCGCATAGAGCGCCGCATTGATAGCACCGGGCTTGCCGATGGCCATGGTAGCCACCGGCACCCCCCCTGGCATCTGTACAATCGACAGCAGCGAATCAAGGCCGTTCAACGCCGCACTGACAATGGGTACGCCAATAACGGGCAGGGTTGTCGCGCTAGCCAGCATTCCCGGCAGGTGCGCCGCACCGCCAGCGCCCGCAATAATTAGCCGATAGCCCTGGGAATCGGCTGACTGAGCAAATTGCAACATACGTTCCGGCGTACGGTGCGCCGACAACACGCACACGTCGTGCGTCATCTGAAGTTCATCCAGCATTTGACTGGCATGCTGAAGGGTGTCCCAGTCTGATTGACTACCCATAGCCACTGCGATCATGATCCTCATTCCTTCTCCTAAAGTGGCCATCGGAAGTTCGTGGCAGCCGTGCCACCAATCTCCTTGACCGAACCAAAGCACCAATCTGACTCTTAGCATAGAGTATTTCGTTGACAGAACCAACCAAGGCAGGGGGGGACGTTATGTGTGGAATTGCGGGGTGGATCGACTATCGCCGCAACATGGTGGAGAATCAGCACCACATTGAATCGATGGCGCAAGCGATGACATGCCGCGGACCGGACGGCAGCGGCACCTGGGTGGTTAAACAGGCGGGTTTAAGCCATCGGCGACTGGTAGTCATCGATCCCGAAGGCGGTGTGCAACCCATGTCCCGACGCCACCACGGCACCGTGTACACGATCGTCTACAATGGGGAGATCTATAATTTTCGGGAATTGCGGCAAGAACTCGAGTCCTTGGGTTATCACTTTCAGTCCCGGTCTGACACTGAGGTATTGCTCACCGCCTACATGGCTTGGGGACAAGGGGCGGTATCCCGGCTCAATGGAATTTTTGCGTTTGCGATTTGGAACAGTCGCAAGGAAACCTTGTACTTGGCCCGCGACCGGCTCGGCGTCAAACCCTTATTTTATTCGGAACGGAATAACGGGCTCTTGTTCGCCTCCGAAATCAAGGGGCTCCTCGCCCACCCACAGGTTTCCCGCCGGGTCACAGCCGATGGATTGGCCGAAGTGTTTGCCTTAGGCCCCGCGAGAACCCCAGGTCATGGCATATTTCAGAATATTCGCGAGCTCCGGGCTGGCTGGCATCTTCAGTACGATAGGAGCGGCATACGTATTGAACCCTATTGGCAACTCACTGCGGCGCCCCATGAGGATGACCTCGAAACCACCGCAGGCCTGGTCAGAGACTTAGTCCAAGATGCTGTCACGCGACAATTGGTAGCGGATGTGCCGGTGGTCACGCTACTGTCGGGGGGGCTCGATTCCAGCATCGTCACGGCCGTAGCCCAATCCGCCTTTTTACGACAAGGTCGGCCACCAATTACAACCTTCTCGGTCGACTTCGCCGATATGGCCCGCTACTTTCGGGACAATGGTTTTCAAACCAATCTGGATGCCCCCTGGGTCACCCGCGTCTCGGAATATCTCGCAACCCGCCACCAACGGGTCGAGTTAGACACCCCGGAACTGGATGCGGCCTTGCTGCAAGCCATGCGGGCGCGCGACCTGCCCGGCCATGCCGACGTAGACACCTCACTGCTCCTGTTTGCAAAACGGATTCAGCAACAGGCCACCGTGGGACTATCCGGGGAGGCTGCCGATGAGATATTTGGGGGATATCCCTGGTTTCACCGTCCCGATGCGCTGACAAGCACCACGTTTCCTTGGTCGCTACGGCTCAAGCACCGCATGAGTGTGCTGAATCCTGATTTTGTGGGACACATCCATGCTTTTGATTATGTGGACGCCCGTTATCGCGAGGCTATTGAGGAAGTACCCCGTCTTCGGTCAGACACTCCCGAAGAGGCACGCATCCGGGAGATCACTTATCTCAGCATTACCCGCTTTCTGCCTACTCTACTGGATCGCAAAGACCGAATGACCATGGCCCATAGTTTAGAGGTACGCGTGCCGTTTTGTGACCATCGACTAGTCGAGTACGTCTTCAACATCCCTTGGGCGATCAAGAATCACCAGGGGTTGTCCAAAGGCATCCTCAGGAAAGCTGCCTCGAAATGGCTGCCCGCGGCAGTTTTGTCGCGAAGAAAATCCCCCTATCCGTCGACGCCTAATCCTAGCTACTTTTACGCCATGGCCAAACGAATGACCGAAATTCTGGAAGACCCCGCATCACCCTTGGGACCCATCATCCACCGCCAACGCATTCGTGATGTGATCGCCCAAGGTCCCGGAGTCGAACAAATTCCTTGGTTCGGCCAACTCATGGGCAACGCCCAACTCTTGGCCTTCCTCATTCAAGCAAATTCCTGGCTCACGGAATATCGGGTCGAACTGCTTTGACGAGTTCGACCCCTCGCGCGTAAATTGCATGGCCCTGCTCACACTCCTACGGGCACGTCACCGTTTGAGTTGAGGCGGGATTTTTGAGTTCCTGGTTCTGCGACTGCTCTGGACTGATACTCTTATGATCGCACAAAAGTTCTCGGTGTTCAGATGATCTTCGAGATGATTGCGTAGTGCCAACCGTTGCTTAAAACCGTAGACCAATATTGACAACCGCTGTGCGTCTGACCTTTTTCTTTCGCCCAAGAGAGCAGAGGAGTTTGAGCGTATCCTCATCCTGCTTGTTTGGCGGATACGTAAAGGTACCGTTCCATTTTCGGTAGAGGTTGATCACGCCCACGAAGTCCGCACCGGCAACATAATGGTTCGGATGCGGGCGCGCGCGTCCACCGATCCGATTGTCTTCGCCGCGCATCACTATTCCAGTCCCAGATGCTTTCGATTAATCCCCACAAGAGACCCAAAGCGCGCCCCCTTGACCTCAATACCTCGGTAGGATACAAAATATAGGGTAAACTTGAGCGGCTGACCCGGGGCCAATACGGTTAACAATTAGACCGCACGAGACGGAGGCTAGAGTACCATCATCATGCAAGCGCGTTTCGTACAGGTTCCCCCAGACTCGCCTGATGCCCTGTTACGGCTATCCCCCGTGCTCGCAGAAACTGTGGCTCGATGGAGCGCAGATCGGCACGCGTCAGCGGTGGTCATCCGCCACCAGCGTCCCTATATTCTTCTCGGCCCTAAGGATCGCCGCCTACCCGACTTGTCTGGCGCCTTGGATTGGCTCTATGGGATGGGATACCCGGTTTTTATGCGCATTGGCGGAGGATCGGCCGTACTGTTGGACGGGCAGTGCCTTAGTTTTGCCATCAGTCAACCGTGCCATGATTTCACCGTATGGGAGTCCAACTTTCGAATGATGGCGCAGGGTGTCATAGACGGTCTCTGCAGCATCGGTATCCCGGCAAAATTTGGTCGTGCAAAAGGTTCATATTGTGAAGGGCCATACGATTTGGTGGCGCAAGGCCGGAAGATTGCCGGTATCGCTCAGGCTATTCGCGGCGGATTTGCTCTAGTCAGCGGGATGCTGCTGATTCGCCAAGATCCGGTCCGCACCACAGCCCTCCTCCAAGAATTCTATCAACGCGCGGGCAGCGACTTGGTGTTAGATCCGAACGCCGTAACGGCATTGCATCGCATGCCGGGTATGCGCGACATCACCGTCGACCAGGTTGAGGAATCCCTTAGAACAGGTTTTTCTCAGCACTATGAGCTCATAAATTCCACGCTGGAACCGGAAGAACTTGCATTGGCGGAACAACTGTTGTCCGAGCGCCAAATTACCGCCGAGTTAACTCGCTTTAGCAAAAAAGGAGGCCATTCATGAAAGTCGAGATCAGCACAGACAAGGGCCCCATGGTCCTAGAGCTCTTTCCCCAGGAAGCGCCCGGCACGGTAGCCAATTTCGCCAAGTTAGCCCGCGAAGGCTTTTATAACGGACTCACCTTCCACCGGGTCATTCCTAACTTCGTTATTCAAGGGGGGTGTCCCCGCGGCGACGGAACGGGAGGTCCGGGCTACACCATTAAATGCGAAACCGACAATAACCCGCATCGCCATGTGCGTGGATCGCTATCTATGGCTCACGCCGGCAAAGACACGGGCGGCAGTCAATTTTTCGTCTGTCACAGCCCCCAATCCCATTTAGACGGCAAGCACACCGTTTTTGGCCAATTGATCGAAGGCTTTGATGTGCTGGACGCCATTAAGCCAGGCGACCACATGACTCACGTCACGATTGCCGATTAGTGTGGCCGCTCCCTCAATACCGGTCAAACCAGCCGACAATGGTTTTCAGGCGGTGTACACGATGCCAGGGGCGCCCGTTGCGACTCATGCCATGAGATTCTTGGGGGGTCTTAGCAGTTTGCTAAAAGTTTTTCCATGAGTACCCATCGTTGTATAATTTTGTTGTGATTGACACTCCCCACGGCTAAAGCCGGCGAGCTTTACCGCGAGTACTGGTAGGGATTCTTGAGAGAAACTAGTTCAGCTTTACTCGCATTGGGTTTGCCAAAAGCCCTCTAGCCACTCGTTCTCCATCGGAGAATCTGTGGTTACTTTTCCGCAAGATGTTTGCCGCTCCATTGCAGTCCGCATTTATC
>JAJZXX010000100.1 GCA_021806205.1 Bacillota bacterium
CCGATCTGACGATTTGATACATGGAGAGAACCGGCCTCGGCGAGCCCGGTCGCGTTGGGGCCAACCCCGGCCCAACTCTCGAACTTTCTTCGGTCACCGGCATTAGTGCAATGGTGTACTGCCCATCCAGCCGATGAATATATGTTGCAGATTCTGCCTTATACATCCAACATCACCCCGCAGGGAGCGCCCATTTTAGCCTTTGTGGACGGTCAATTACTCCCCGGGCACCCCAATGCTTTGCCGTATACCGTGTCGTTGATTCCCCTAGAACGAGTGGGCCGATCCCATACGGCATCGGGTACCTCAGTGAGCTACCGCGGTGGCGCCGGCGTATATCTTGAATTCTGAGTGACAGCCGGTGTGCTGGACTTTGAACATAATGCCCGCGCATTCCCCCTCTTAGGCAATAGCCAAGAGGGGGTCAAGTCCCACGGGGATTTCCTTCGGTCACGGGTGGCGGCCTCTTGGCCGCCTTGCGGGGTTTTTCTTTCGTCCCTTGAGCCTCGACATAGCGTTTGACCGTCTCTAGCGAGGCGCTGCCGACACTTCCCACGTAATAGGCGCGATGCCAAAAGTAGGATTTCCAATAGAACTTCCGTAAGTGGCTAGCAAAGCGATTCCGCATCCGACGCGAACTGGCCGATTTAAGGTTGTTGATCAAGGTGGAGATATTGAGCGCCGGATGGATGCCGACCAAAAGATGGACATGATCGGCTTCCCCACCAAATTCGATCAAGGTACAGCGCCAATCCGCGAGAATCTCCGTAAATGCATGTCGTAACGCGTCTAACAATTCCGGAGTCAAGGTCTTGCGCCGATATTTGGTCACTAAGACAATGTGCAACCGAAGTGCATACACAGCACGAGAGGCCGAGATCATTTCATTGTCGCTCATAGTAACCTAAGGATATAATGGGAATGACAACCAGTGCAAGAGGAGGGGTTTCATGCTCAACGGCTATAAATTTCGCTTGTATCCGAATAAAGCGCAAGCCCAAATCTTGCTCCGGTGGATCGGGTGCCAGCGACTGATCTATAACGCGAAAGTGCAAGAAGACCGGTATTATCGCCGCTTTCAGCGGCGGATGGTCGGAACGGTCGGTGAAGACATCCCGGTCGATCAGCAATACAGCCGATTTATCAATGACACGACGGCGTTTCTCCGCGAGGTGCCATCCCAAGTCTTGCGCAATGCCGCCGTCAAATTCCGACAGGCGTATAGCCGCTTCTTTCAGAAGCTCGGGGGTCGCCCTAAGCTCAAAAAGAAAAGCGGGCGGCAATCGGTCTGGCTGACCTCAGAGTTATTCGCGTTCATCCCGCAGGTCGATGCGGTCGGCGGGGAGATCTCAGCCTATCAGCTGCATGTCGGGACCGACAAGTTTCCCGTAGGCATCATCCCGTATAAGGCGCATCGTTCCCATACGGCACCTTCTTCGATTCACATCGCCGTGGAAGGCGGCCAGTGGTGGCTCTCATTCGCGGCTGACGATCCCGTCCTTGCCATCCCGGGAAAAGATGCTGACCGGGCAACCGAGCAGATCGCCGAGGACTGGCGCCACCTGTCCCGGGACCAGCTGACCGAGCGCACGCTTGGCGGAGATCGGGGCGTGGCTAAACCGTTAGTCACTTCCGATGGCCAGGTCTTCGATCTCCAGCCGGTGCAAAAGTCTCGCATTAAGAAAAAGCGTCGGCAACGCAAGAAATGGCAACGCCGAGCCGCCCGACGCAAGAATGGATCCAAGAATCGCCGCAAAGCGCAGCAGAAAGCTGCTCGCTATCAACGGTACGAACAGCACGTGCGGCACGACTATGCCCATCAAACCAGCCATCAGTTGGTCATCAATGACACCATCGATCTTTATGTCTTCGAGGATCTCAAAATTCGCAACATGACGAAGCGCCCGAAGGCCAAGCGCGACGCCCACGGCCGGTTTCTGCCGAATGGCAGAAAAGCGAAGGCGGGTCTCAACCGGGTGATTCTAGCCTCCGCGTGGGGCACCGTCGTGTCATTCACGCGCTATAAAGCTCTCCGTCAGGGCAAGCTGGTCATCACGGTCCCGCCCCCATACAGTTCGCAGGAATGTGCCGTCTGTGGGCACATCAACCCGGACAATCGGCTCAGTCAAGCCGAATTCGTCTGCCAAGACTGCGGACATACGGATAATGCGGACCACAATGCCTCGGTCGTGATTGCCAAGCGCGGCATCCAAAAACTTCTCTCGGGAGATCCGCTCACCACGAAGCACAAACGCACGCGAATTTTTCGGAAGCTAGGGCCGGAGCGGTCCGAAGTGACGCCTGGGGAGATCAGCGTAAGACGTCTGGGGCCACCGGTCCGGGCGCACCGATCAATGAGCCAGGAATCTCCGGGAGCGATCTCGGAAACCCCCGCCTCGGCCTCGTAGAGGCCAGGCGGCGGGAGAGTTCATGACGTTGTGTGGGATATCTGGATCTGGCAGTCGTCCGATGATGAAAGGCACCTAAAAGAAGAGATGGACCGACTGGGAGACACGCTCTTAACGGCAAAACAACAATATCAACGGGTCAAAGAACTTGACAATAGCTTATTCAAGGAGTTGATCCCCGATGCCTAACGCTTCCGTAGGATCCGGATCTATCCTGGAGGAGTTTGGACGTGCCGTATGGGATGAGGCAGGGTTCGTGGCAGACAGCCGGGAATGGGGCCTGTACGAAGTCTTGGAGCCGGACGGCACTCTCAAAATGGTGACCTTTGATGCGGAAATTGCCCAAGAGCGCCGCGATGTCGAGTTTATCAGCTATGGCTCACAAGCCCTCCTAGCCCTGCAAGAGAAGGTGCGTTGCTGGGGGAAAACCGATACTACCCTGATTATGCCCGAAGCACTCCAGGTCCCGGGCGACCTGAATGACAAAATCCGAAGTCTGGCCCATTTGGCCAAATGCCGTCCTCAAGAGGTGAGGGAAACCCGCTTTGGTTGGGGCGCGTCGGTATTATTCCGCTTTCACGTCACCTACCAAACAGCGGACATGATTGAAGAACTCTTAGACGTACTGATTGATCTGAGTACCTTGGCGGACATCACCACACTTCTCGGACCACTCGACAGGGCTCCCGTCGCCGGTTGGGATGATAGGGTTCCACCTCTCTCGCTGCTCCCCATCCATACGGCAGACGAAGCCTATTGGCGTGCCGTAACTGTGGCTTCAGCCCGCATCCAAACACGGCGTCTGACCATTGCAAAAGATTATGGAACCCAACAGGCCGACGAGTTGGCACAAAGCCAGCATTATTATGAGACCACGCTACGGGGCCTTGAGCGCCAATTACAAACCGCGGCCGACGACACTCGAAGAGCGCGGGTGAGACAGAAAATCCTGGCAACTCAGGCCGAGTGGGCTCACCGTCAGGAGGATATCCAACGGGCATACACGGTGACCTGCGAGGTGGTTTTAGACCAAGCCCGCCTCTTTTGGACGCCGACGCTCCGAGTCTTTGCCCACGCTTTACAGCGGACCGACGTGCGCCCCATTCATTTCGACTGGTATCCCTGGGCACGCACTTGGGCGCCGGCAGTCTGCTCGAAGTGCCATGAAGCCGCATCCACCCTTTATTATGGCGCTGCTGGGTGGCATTGCGGATGCCAAGTGGAATCCGCCGGCTAATCACCACAGTGTTGGAGATGGCACAACCATCCCTCACGAGGAGGAGAGCAGCACGGAAAGCCCCGAGCCGTTGGCTCAATTGCAACACATCAGCCGGGAACATATGCATGAGCTTTGGCGTATGCGCGATCAAGGCGTGTCAGAGCTGAGCGCAGACGAATTACGTCTGTTGGAAGCCATGCGGGCACATCCCGAATTTTATCCCCTCTGGGAACGGCTGCCCTATTTGCCAAAAGGCGAGTTTCTGGTGGGCGAAATGAATCCTTTTGTGCACGTGGTCATGCATGCCATTGTTGAAAATCAATATGGCGCGTCCGACCCCCCGGAAGTTGTTGCCGCGCTAGACTCCTTGGTTAAGGCCGGCTTTACCCGGCATCGGGCGGTTCATGCCATAGGGAACGTCTTCACCATAGAACTTTTTGATGTGCTGAAGTCTCAGTCACCATTCAACCCTCTTCGGTACCAAGGTCGGCTGAAACTCATGGGTCAGGGCGCGAATAAGCCCGGGTCGCTCGAGGCAATTGCCCGAACAACTGGACGCAATGACCGTTGCCCTTGTGGGAGTGGCCGAAAGTTTAAGCGGTGCTGCATCGACTGGCTGCCACCCGACTTAGACCCCAATCATTGGCACTTCCTCTTGCCCGGCGGCGAAATTTACATCCTTCCGGAATTCGCGAAAACCGCACCAGACGACCAGCCCACGCGATTGTTGAACAATCTGAGTGCGGTGGCCAACGCATTAGCGGCGGCAGGGGACTTCGAAGGCGTTTTCGCAACCTACCGCTCCATGGAAGAGATAGCTAAGACTCAAGAGATTGAGGGATTCTGGTACAACGTGCTACAAGACGCGGTCTTCTTTGGGTTAAATCACCCGGAGTTCGCTGCACGTGTCCTCGAATTCAGCCAGATCCTGCTGGACCGCAGCGACGAAGAGGAAATCCTCTTTCGCGTCTCAGTGCTTCTCGACCACGCCGACCTACTGACTTATGCGGGGCATGTCGGCGAAGGAAAAGCTCTGTACGGGAAAGCTCAAGATCTTGCCGCCGCCTATTCAGACAATCAGGAGTTGCAAAAAATTGTTCATGGACGCCGTGAGGACTGGTCAACCCATGTTCAGCATTGGGCAAAGCGGCAATAAGGATAAAAGAAAGCCGAACCGCGTACGGTCCGGCCTTCTGTATAAGTGCAACGCCGAGGACAGCAACGTAGGATTAGGCATTTTTTGGAGGCGGAGTCGAGGCGGGCTGGTTGAACGGTCCAACCGGCAAGACCGATCGGCCGAATGCTTCGTTAATCACTTCCGCCGCAGATAGGTAGAACGCCAGGATAGCGGTAATAAGACCGACATAACCGCCGATGGTGCCAAATCCGGAAACGCCCCAGCTTCCGATAGCCAATAGAACGAACGTGAGCCACAATGCCAGGAATACCAGCTGCAAAGCCATATTGGCGCGGAAAGTCGCGATCCACATATAAAATGTGAAAATGCCCCACACGAAGAGGTACCAGCCGACAAAGGCTGGCGGAACCGTGCTGCCGAAATAATGCGCGAACAGAGCGAACGACCACCAGAACGCGCCGTAGGAGAAGAACGCGACGGTACCAAAGGTATTGCCGCGCCTGTACTCCAAAACTCCGGCAACCATCTGGGCGGTTCCACCGTACGCCATCGCCAAGGCGACAACCATGCCCAACGAGCTGGCGGTAAACCAGCCCGCATTAATCATGCTAAGCATCCAGGTGGTGAACGCAAATCCGGCCAGACCTAACGGGGCAGGATTTGACAACTTGCCTTCCATACAATCCCTCCTATAATTGAACAGGATCATGTATCAGAGGATCCGGCTTCTCGGAGAAACTGATCCGACAATCCGCCTGAATCCGGTTTGGGACAACAACCGGGCGGGGTGGGATAAAAGCCCCGCTCGGCTTAGGGCGTCACCATGTTATGAATGGTATCCACCACTTCAGGGTTGGACAGTGTGGTGACATCCCCAAGATCTTCTTTACCATCTGAGATCGACGCCAAAATCCGGCGCATAATCTTGCCTGAGCGCGTCTTAGGCAGATCGGGGACAATCCACACCTTGCGTGGGCGCGCAATTGGCCCGATATCGCGTACAATGGCGTCAACAATCTTTTTGGTCAGGTCCTCACTGGCCGAGTTACCGGGATGCAGCGAGACGTATATGTCGGGCACGCTTCCTTTGATGTCGTCGTGAGCTGCGACCACGGCCGCCTCAGCAACTTCCGGGATTTGCAATACGGCGGATTCCAACTCCTTGGTTCCCATCCGGTGGCCCGACACATTAATCACGTCGTCCACGCGTCCCAAAATGCGGAAATACCCGTCAGTGGCTAGCATGGCACCGTCACCAGCCATGTACGGCCAGTCGCGCCAGTCCTTGGATTGGGGGTCTTTATTGTACTTACCGTAGTAGGTGCGAACAAAGCGCTCCGGATCCCGCCAAATGGTCTGCATAATACCCGGCCAGGGATTCCTGATGCAAATATTGCCGCCCTCCCCGGACCCTGCCGCGACTTCGTTACCCTCATCGTCCAAGATGACGGGGTGAATGCCGGGCAGCCCGGGACCGGCGCTACCGGGTTTCATGGCTTTCAATGCAGGCATCGTGGAGCAGAGATGGCCCCCGTTCTCCGTTTGCCACCAGGTGTCCACTATCACGGCTTCCCGTTTACCCACCACGTTGTAGTACCACCGCCAGACGTCAGGCTCAATGGGCTCACCGACCGTGCACATGAGCTTAAAGTGATAGTTGTACTTCGCGGGAATCGTGTCTCCATGCTGCCGCAAGCTACGAATGGCGGTCGGGGAGGTGTGGAAGATGTTGACATCCAATCGCTCCGCAATCCGCCAGGGCCGACCCGCGTCCGGATAGGTAGGGCCGCCCTCATAAATAACCGAGGTAGCGCCCAGGGCTAATGGTCCGTATACGATGTAGGAGTGCCCGGTAATCCATCCGATGTCCGCCATACACCAGTAGACATCGTCAGGCTGAATATCCAGCACATATTTGCTGGTAGCTGCGACATACGACAAGTAGCCGCCGTTACCGTGCTGCACGCCCTTGGGCTTTCCGGTGGAGCCCGACGTGTACATCAAAAACAGCGGGTCTTCGGCCAGCGTTGCTTCCGGCTCGACGATAGCCCCCCAGTATTTCGGCAAGAGGTCCTGAACCAAGGCATCGCGCCCCTCAACCAAGGGCGTGCCGCCGTAATGGCCGGCCTCACGCTGGAAGATTAGCACATGCTCCACGGAATGGCCGCCTTCACTAGCTTTTTGCACGGCGATATCTGCCTTTTCCTTGTGGTTTAGCCACTTACCGTTGCGGTAGTAGCCATCCATGGTAATCAGCACCTTGCTGCCCGAGTCCACAATCCGGTCGGCGCAGGCCTGCCCGCTGAATCCACCGAACACGACCGAATGAATCACGCCCAACCGGGCACAGGCCAGCATGGCCACAGGCAACTCCAGCACCATCGGCATGTGGATCGTTACCCGGTCACCCTTCTTGACACCGGCGTAATCGCGCAGCAAGGCCGCAAACTCATTAACGCGCGCATACAATTCCTGATAGGTGACCGCAATAATCGGATCCTCTTCGCGCTCGGCAACAAAGTAATACGCGACTTTGCTCTTGTGCTGAGGCAAGTGGCGATCCACGCAGTTATACGATGCATTAAGACGGCCGCCGACAAACCACCGCCAAAACGGCGGATTGGAGGCGTCCAGCACCGTATCCCAGGGTTTGTACCAATCCAGTAGCTCAGCGTGGGCGACAAATGACTCCGGGAAATTGTCGAGGCTAAACTTGTCGTAAATCTCAGGATCCGTCATGTTCGCCTGCTCGACAAAGCTCTTGGGCGGTTCAATGTAATCCTCTTCCCGTCAGTGAACGAATATGTCGCGCTTTTGTTCTTCTGACACTCATACCCCTCCCTCAGTCATCGACAAGTCGGCCCAGTTCGGACAACGGCTTGTTTAACATCATTATACTCTGACTTGCGCGACAACGGTAGAAAATGGTACCCGCGACCGGTCACTCCGCCCATATCTACATCTCTCCAATCGATGCGATGTCACTCAAACTTGAGACCGTCTTCCACGGCTTCACCGAAAGTTCTTCA
>JAJZXX010000157.1 GCA_021806205.1 Bacillota bacterium
ATTCGGCGTCGCCTGGCTAGTCCCTAGCAGGCACCTCATTCGCTTATGTTCATGATATGATTGCAGTACCTTTTAATTTGAGGCAACGAATCACTTTCAAGTACTTTTATTTGTGAGGGAAGACGGAGCGCGACAAATGCCGATAACGGGGGCAACCGCAATCGGGAAGGACAATAATTGGGGACGCGTCTAGGCGGTGCCACCTGAGGCAAAGTGACCTCTGTGTAGGAGGGTTCAAAGGGCGTGACGGCCCAAATTCGGCCAGGCTCTCCGCAGAGGTTAGGGGTAGACTCCGGCCTATACAGCATTGTATGGCCACCCCGGCGAATGGCCATACCTTTACTATATTAAGATGATTGATCGGCTAATCGGACGGATTGCCCTCAATGCCCATAATCTCAAGGGCGTCTGCGGTATTGTCAGCTCGCTTTAGCCTAAACGGCTAACTTCTGCTTCGTCGTCATCGTCTTCAATATCGTCAAGGTCTCTAAGGCCCACCGATTCGCCATGAACAGCCATGTCACCGACCATGAGACGGGGTTCTGTTTCGCGCAGCGCGATAAACGACCCGATCACTTTTAGGATACCCCATGTCATGAGCCCGTCATAAGCAGTAATGACCCCGAGAGCGAATAGTTGCACGTAAAACTGGTGGGGGTTCCCGTAAAGCAGTCCTGTTACCGATACGCCGGGTCCCTTGATACCCAAGTATTCCAACATGTGGGGGTCCGCCAACAATCCGGTCGCCAGCCCACCCAGTGCTCCTGCGACGTAGTGTGTGTGAAACACGCCCAACGTGTCGTCAACGCGGCTGAACCATCTGACACGGGGAAGCCACCGCATGCTCATCCACGGCACTACCCCTGCCAAAACGCCAATCATCAGGGCGCCATATCCATTGACATAGCCCGCAGCCGGTGTGATAGCCACCAGTCCGCAAATCATGCCATTGATCGCACCGCCTAAGGAAACTTTCTTTCCGAACCATAGATCGAGCGAAGCCCACGAAATCAAGGCTAACGCCGTAGCCAAGTTCGTGTTGAGCACGGCCACCGCGGCATCGGCATTCGCGAAATAAGGGTCGCCCCCGTTGAACCCATTCCAGCCCAGCCACAAAATTCCTGCACCCGCGAGCGCCATGATGAGATTATTGGGATTGGCATCACTCCGGTCCTTGGACAAACGAGGCCCAACCACCGCAGCAGCCACAAAGCCCGAAATGCCAGCGGCCACATGAATGACATACCCTCCGGAATAGTCCACGGCACCAAGCTGGGCCAGCCAGCCACCACCCCATAGCATAAAGGCATTGACGCTATACACCAGCGTCGACCACACGGGCACAAAAATCATCCACGCCTTGAAATTCATGCGTCCCAATACAGCGCCCGCTAGAATAATAGGCGTAATAGCGGCAAAAACAAACTGAAAGTAGATAAGGGAGGACTGTGGGAAACGAAAAGCTGGCATGAGGCCCTTTAATAGAGGAATTGATGCCTGCTTTTGAACCGTTAAACTGGAGAGCACGGGATGCGGCACCCCCACAATCCCACTCAAAATACCGTGTCCCAGATTAAGAGGGTGGCCAAAGCCCATGCTAAATCCGAACAACACCCAAGACACTAAGACGATAGCGAACGCATAAAACGCCATCATGGCTGAGTTGACAGCCCACTTCTTCTTGACAATTCCGCCGTACAGAATAGCTAATCCCGGTATGGACTGCAGTCCCACAAAGGTAGCAGCCGTTAATTGCCATGCATTATCACCTGGATTCAAATACTTCGGGTCAGGTATGAGCATCGTTGGCCCTTCCTCTCAGTAAAGTTATGTTAGGTATTATGCACATATATGTTAGATGTGTCAACATATATGACACGATATTAGAACTGCAAGACTATAATGTAATCTATTATGCTTATATTGCAGTGGATTACGCCATCAATGGTAGGGCCTTATGATAACCTTACAAAGATTCGGGGGTGATCCTAGATGCAAGGCTGCTGCGCAATAACACCTTGATCATCGGGCCGAGTTTCCAAGAGGGCGAGGCTCCTCCCCGAATGTTGTTGCCGAGATCGCCTATCCCCTTCGCTTTCCACGCACCACCTGCACGCCCACTAGATGGGATGGCGCCCGCGGCCGATGCATCGCTAATTTCTCATTTCGGGGGCTGGGTATTCGCTTCGTACCACGGGGCACGTCCCAGGTAAAAGCCCGAATCCAACTCGTGCCCCCTGTTATCCGCCGGTTGCCGCTAAGGCCGTGCACAACGGAACCGTACCCCCTTACGCATGTTAAAGCTACTTCGTCCCATGTCGTTCCGTAATTGCGAGTAAGCGCAAAATTCCCAGTAATGTGCCCAACGTAGGTGACAGGGGCTATCGCGCCAAAGTACTCTCAGATCATGGGGAATACTAATTTCCTGGGCCGATGGACATCGCAAGTCGGACAGCGACACAAGCTTCACTTAATAGAGTCCAAGTTGGGCAATCAGAGCGGTTAATGCCTCGGAAGATAGTTGCTCCTTAAGTGATCGGTTCGGATTATCCGGACTAAGGCGTGTCATGGAGCCCATCCCCGACACCAACCACCACTCATTCCCCCTGTTGGAAAGACAAAGGAACACCGTGCCGCACGATGTGGCGATAACGGCGGCATGATCCGAGATAAGGTCTTGAACAGCCTGGGAGACGGCTCGTGTAAGCCACTCGGGCTCAGAATCCAACACATCGGCTGCAGAAATCCGCATGACTTCAAGCACCGTGTCTTGGACTAAGCGGTCAATCAATTCGGGAGAGCCCGCCACGATGCTCCAGGGTAAATCGACATCCCCCGCAACAACCCAGGCATGGTCCCGGGGCCACCAAAAATGGGGCGTTTGGTGTTTTCGCATCCATCGCAAGGCATCCCCAATGGCACCGGTATAGACAATATAATCACGACCCGGGATCCGCATGCGCGGGCCCCGGCGAACTGATGGAGGAATCGGATCGGGTACCAGTGCTGGCGGCATCCCGGGTCGTACCAGCGCAGCATGATCCCATCCCAATCCGTCCCAGAGTGCAAACGTGACAGCATTCGGGGTGGAAGTATGCGACACCAACACGTCAATCAAATGCTCTGCTTGATGCCGTTCCAACGTTCCAATCTGCGGAGGATCCCCGGTCCACACCGTACCGACCGTGGGAACACTTGCGGGCAAGGCCAGGTGAAAAAAGTCACTCGTCGCCGTCATGGGTACGCCATTGTGATCCGCTACCGTAGACCATCGTACCCAGGTACCATCCGCAGCCTGGGCAGGATGAAAAATCCGCCCATAGGCGGGAAAACCGGTGGGTGCGATCGCTGCCAACCGTCGATCCCAAAACTTGGCAAGCCGCTCCGTCATCCATCCGACTTCCACCGCATCAAAGGTCCAATCCACCACCTGGCATCTCCCCTAAATCGGTCATCATACCTCTATCAAGGACCGAGACTTGCCTCAAACAACCCCGTGGGGCTCAGGATAGAGAGCATAGCCGATGCCGGCGTGCGAGACCAGATAGACCGGATTATGTGGATCGGGTTCGATGTAGCTGCGAATTCGACGGATATAGACCCTTAAGTACTCGTGCTCGCTATGGTACCCCGGTCCCCAAACATGCGTCAGCAGGTGCTCATGGGTCAATACCTTGCCGCAATGCGCCGTAAATTCCCGACAAAGGCGCCATTCGATTGGAGTCAGCCGCGTACGGCCATTAGGTCCTTCGACTTCCCGGGTATCCGACACCAACCGGACATGCCCGCAGCCTTGTTCGGCCGCTTGCAATAAATCACGACTGCGCCGCAAGAGGGCTCGAATCCTGGCCAACAATTCACCTGGTGAAAACGGCTTGGAGAGATAATCATCTGCCCCTAAATCGAGCGCCTGAATGGTATCCGATTCCGCCGTCAAGGCCGTGAGCGCCATCACCGGAACGGTCGACAACTGACGAATGCGTTCACAAAGCTGAAAACCGTCCATATCGGGCAATCTGAGGTCTAAAAGAATGAGGTCCGGTTCATGGGCATAAATTTGAGATAAGGCTTCATGTCCATCCGCTGCCTCTAGCACGTCGTATCCGGCCATCGCCAGGTTCGTTTTAATCAGCCGTCGATATTTAGCCTCATCATCAACGACTAGCACTAATCCGCCGTCGTCCATGATTCTGCCCCCCTTTTCGGTGAATACTCTTTAGCGGCAGTTGTAAGGACACGACGAAGCCCCCGTCTGAGGCGTTATGGGCCTCTATCTCGCCTTGGTGGACCTCCACAATGTGGCGTGCAATGGAAAGGCCCAATCCCGTGCCACGGGTCTCAGATTGTGCTTGCGCGGGAGCGCGATAAAAACGTTCGAAAACCCGGTCCAAAGCTTCTTGCGGTACCCCCGGACCAAAATCGCGAACCGCCACACCCCAAGAATCGACCCCCGTCTGAATATGCACCTCAATCAGATCGTCCGAATACTTCAGTGCATTCTCGATGAGATCGCTCAGCACGGTGGTTAAGGTGCGCGGATCGCCAAACACTCTTCGGGTTGTTGAGACCGTTCCGACCACCCTGATGCGCTGACGCGCTTCCGCGGAATGGCGTGACAATGTCTTCGTCAGCCAAGGTTCCATGCGAAACCAGCGGGGTTGGTGGCTGACAGCCTGATTTTCAATTTGTGACATAGTCAGCAATTGTTCAATGAGCAATTCCAGCGACTGCGTCTCGGCCACCGCCACGTCTAAAAATTCCCGTCGATCTGCCTCCGTCATCTTCGTGCCGGAGGCTTGCAATGTCTCAAGGTACCCTTTCACCAAACCAAGCGGCGTGCGCAGTTCATGGGACACATTGGCTAGAATGTCGGACTGCATTCGGGCTCGCTCTTCCATCAGTTGATGACGGCGGGCCTCTTCGACGGCATCGGCCGACGCCGCTGCAATCGCCACTTCTTGGGCTAGCACCTCAAGCACATTACGATAGGTGTGGAACCAGCCGCGCTGATCGCTCGACAACAGCAAAATTCCCCAGTTGCGATCCCGATATCTAGAAGGAAAAACAGCAACCCGCGATAGCCTGGTACCTGGCACCAAGTATCCCAACTCGCCGAAGTCACCGCTATAACGCGCCTCGTTGGTGGCAAGCGATTCCCCTACCAAGCCGCGCTCCTCCTCAAGAAACAAGCGAGGAATGGGCTTTTCCGCCAATGACAGTCGCCCGATCGACACGTATAACTCCAAACAATCAGCGCGATTGTCCGTCAAGCGATAAATGGCCGCTCCCGTCACCGCCGTATGTTGCACTAACTCTGTCAAGATGTTGTGCATGACCTGTCTCCCGTTAGGATTCGCCTGCACCGAGGCCCAGCCTCGGGCAATCGCCAACAGCTGTTCTTTCAAAGACGCATGCTCCGCCTCTAACGTAGCAATGCGTCCTTCCTTCATCCAATAGACGGCTACGCCCATGACGATAAACCCTATCGCCCACAAGGGCGGAGATATGAACCACTCGGTTTGGGCCAAACCATGTAGCTTCGTTAGCGCGATAGCTCCCAGCACGGTTCTTTGTGTAGCTTGGTGTCCATGGAGTGTATGCCCGCCAAGTAATGAACTCGCCATCTGCAATAAGTGTCTTTGAAGGATCGGACTGGCAATCTGCTTAGCCTCTTGCAACGTCGATAAGGCGAGTAAGGTGGCCCGGTAGTGAGCATGCCAGACATACGAAAACCGGGCCAACAGCAATAGCCAAACGGCCCCGAGTCCCAGCAATATGGCGCTTGGCGTCGGCCGCCAAGGTTTTTGCTCGCGCCCCACCTTGTCTTTTTTCATCATAATCTGAAGGTATCGTAGAACAATGCTGCGCAATTGTCTAATGATCGTATACATACACCAACTACAAGAGGGAGCCCCCAATCAGTGGCTGACCCGCCATTCCGCCAACGAAAATTAGCGGTTGACGGTACTCATATCCCCATAACGCAGTCCAACTGCCGCCCCTAAGGGTAAGGCAGGAGGAGAATGTCGCTGCTTCGTTCCCGGAATAGAGACCCTTTGATCCGAGCGAGCCGTTCGATGATGCTCACCAACTCCAAGTTTTTTTGGAAATTCTCCCCCTGAACCCGTGGGTGGTAGCGTCGATAGTCATCTCTCGGCATGTCATCCGGCGTCTTAAAGCGGCCCGTAAGAAATCCCCGCCCCAAAGGACTATTCGCCACAAACCCTATGTTCCAATGGCGGACCGTAGGCAGAATCTCGTCTTCGGGGTCCGGCTCCAAAGTGACTATTCCGTTTGCTAGGCAGTAATGGGATGCGTAGCGTGGGCTCGCCAGATGGTAGCCGACGCCGCTTCGGATAGACCTAAGTACCCGACTTTCCCGGCTTTGACCAAGTCATCCATCGCTCCCACCGTCTCCTCGGTCAGAACGGTCGGATCCACACGATGCAGGTACTACAAGACAATGCGATCCACTTTTAACCGGCGCAGCGAAGCCCCAGCTTCACGCACATATTCAGGGGTGCCGTTAATCCGAATGAAGCGTCCATCGGAAGACCTCTGATTGCCGAACCTCATCGCCAATGCCACTTGCTCACGACACCCTTCTAGCAGGGCCTGTCCCACCAGCTCTTCGTTGGTAAACGGCCGATACATGTCCGCCGTATCAATAAAGGTGACGCCCATCTCTATGGTCCTATGGACAATCTCGAGGCCGTAAAAATCGGACAGGCCCAACCGAGACACCGTGGGGCCTTGAGAACCTAACTGACGCGTCTGCATAGTCCACCTCACCCTCCAACATAGCCGACTGCATCTACTCTTAGAGCACACTTGCTGATGCTCTTTGCTTTCGCCCATCCGCTACAATAGTCCTCGGGGAATTATGACAGGAGTGAAGCGACACGCCGACCCATCGCACTGTTCGGTATTTTCGGTATTTAATGATAGCAGCGATTCTCCTGGCGGCAGCCAATCTTAGACCCGCCATCACCGGCGTAGGACCCCTCATCGCTACCATTGTCCACGACACCGATCTCTCGCCGACCTTGGCAGGCTTGGTCACGACCCTGCCTCTTCTCGCCTTCGGTCTGGTCTCCCCGCTGGCCCCGCATATTGCCCGGCGCTTAGGCTTGGAACGGGCTCTCAGTCTTGGGCTCGTCATTTTGGGAGTGGGTACCGTGCTTCGCGCCCAAGGCTCTGAAGTGGCCCTCCTCGTGGGGATGTTTTGGGTGGGAGCCGGTATTGCCATCGGCAATGTCTTATTGCCCAGTTTAGTCAAGCGCGACTTCCCTGGGCAAATTGGAGTGATGACCGGCGCCTATGTTACCGTTATGAATGTGTTTGCGGGAATCGGATCGGGGGTGAGTGTCCCACTGGCCAGCCACTTCGGTCTTGCCTGGCGGGGATCGTTGTCAATTTGGGCGCTCTTGGCGGTGATCGGCTTATGCGCATGGATTCCGTACCTAAAATATCGTCATCAACCCGATGCCCCCCAAGGTCCAGGGTTTTGGCGCTCGCCCATCGCCTGGCAAATCACTCTGTTTATGGGACTGCAATCCCTATTGTTCTATGTCAACGTTGCGTGGCTCCCCACGTTATTGCACGACCGGGGATTTTCTTTGGCGCTATCCGGGTGGATTGTGTCTTTAGTGCAGATTGTGAGTTTACCCGCGACATTTCTCATGCCGGTTTTAGCCGAACGACAACGCCGTCAGCACAGCCTGGTAATCGCAACCGCCACCATGTTTATCGTCGGATAT
>JAJZXX010000051.1 GCA_021806205.1 Bacillota bacterium
TGCCGCCGACCCGATCGCCCTGCCATACGGCCCGAATTGACCCCATGGCGCCCCTGATTTGCCTTCTATTATCAGAATTCCGGTGAATTGCACGGGTGATCACGGACTTGCGTCGTCGTGTACTAGCCGACATGGCGGGGCACCTGGAAGTCCCAACCACGCAGGCGGAGGCCTGGGGCCTCCGATCCGGGCCCCATCGGCCCCCTACTTTCGAAATTCAGGTTAAACGCGTCGATCGGTTTCTGGGCAATGGCCGGATCGATTTGGAGTCGTTTGGCTCTTTGTGCGTCCGAAACGGCCAGGATGGTGATGGTGTTGCGATTCATTACTGAGAACCTACCCTCTGATACAATGAAGATTGATTCTCAAACAATGTGGCGTACAAACCGTGTCGATCCATGAGGTCATCATGCACGCCGTCTTCCTCAATGCGTCCACCATTGACCACCAAAATGCGATCCACTTGGCGAGCCAAGCTCAGTCGGTGGGTTACAATGATTGCCGTGCGGTCACGGCATAAGGCTAACAAACTCGTCAACATTTCGCGTTCGACTTCCGGATCCACGGCCGCTGTGGGCTCATCCAGCAGGATTAACCGCGCGTCAGCCCGATAGGCGGCCCGTGCGATGGCGAGCCGCTGCCATTCGCCCCCGGATAACTCAAAACTCTGCTCCCCCAAGTTGCCAAGTTCTTGACCGTATCCCTGGGGAAACCGATCAATGAACTCGGCTCTCGCGATGTAACTCGCCGACATCAAGCGTTCTGGATCGGGCGGCGTCTGCCCCAAGGTGATGTTCTCGCGAACCGTGAATTGGTATTTCCCAAAGTCCTGCGGGCACACGCTTACCTGGCGCCGATATGCCTTGCGGTCCTGGTGCAGGAGGGGGATACCATCCACCAAAATGACGCCCTCGCTGGGATCATATAGACGTAGCAACAACTTGATGATCGTGGATTTACCGGCCCCGTTGGGCCCGATCAGGGCGACCGTTTGCCCATCAGGAATGCGGAACGAGACGTTCTGGAGTGCCACCTTGCCGTTGGGATAGCGGAATCCGACCGCGCGAAACTCGACACTGGCCGCAGCCTGGCGAGAGATGGAGTGCACCCCCGGTGATGGACTGTATGGAGACTGCGCATCTTCGTCCACCGCAGACTCTTCAATCCACCGCTTCAAGATTTCCGCATAATGGGATGACCGGGTCCAGAGCGACGCTACCGCTGGCATGGTCATCTGTAACGCGACTAACGCCTGAAATAACGCCGCCCCCATCTGGGCCACCTGTCCGACGGAAATTTCGCGCCGCCATCCTTCCAGGACTACCCACCCAAACGCGATGGCGACGCCGAGACTGGCCGCAACCGCCGTCGCCAGGGTGATGCGGGTTTGACGCGTTTGGGCACGGCGGAGAATCTGCAAGACTCGGGCATAATACTGGGAATATTTGCGTAGCAAAAACGGAGTCAGGTCAAAGACTCGGATTTCTTGGGCCGTACTGCGATCGAGGGCCACTTGAAAGACGTACTGCAACCGGCGGTTTTCCGGCGCCTGGCTCACAATCCCCTGCCAGGCGCTCCAGCTGGCCTGGAGCTGCGCCCATGCAAACGGAATCGTGCTTACGAGAATTAAGAGCGCGATCCCCGGAGACCATCGGGCGATGATCGCGAGCACGGCGATCGTTGTGACGGCGCCCCGAACCGCTTGGGAGCTAAATTGGACGATATTCATGGGCATCCAGGGCGATTGATCGCGTAAGAGTTGCATTTCGTTGAGTCGGGCCGGGTTGTCGAGATGGGCGATACCCGGGAACGCGCCCGTCGCTTCGATTAAGGCGGCCTGCAACACGCCCGTCATCCGATTGATCAGTTGTTGTTGGAGCCAGCTATTAACAGGTTGGCCGATCATGGATCCCGCTTGGGTGGCTACATAGATGAGTACGGCTGCCCATAAGAGGGGCAAAGTACGAGCTGTGAGTGCATTGACCAAGAGGCCGGTGGCGAGCACGACGCCCGAAGGCATCAGGGCCAAGAACAGCGTCGTGGCCAGGGATCCGGCCACGAGGGCTGGCCCCGCCTTCCAGGTTAAGCTCCAAGCATACTGGAGACCACCGAATCGCGCGGAAACTGCCGCAGCCAAATCTCTAAACCGAACCATTTTACCAGGTCTCTCCATCGATCCAATTGTCCCCCAATCGCTCGATCCACCAATTGTGTAACGACTGCGGTGTTTGCTAGGCCGACATACGTGCTCACGGAATCCGCGACGAACTGCCTAATAGACGCCCGCTCTTTTTCCAACCCTTCCACAACGACGTCCGTGTAATCTGCTTTGTAATGTGAGTAAACCGAAGAGGGAAGCCGCGATTTCTCAATATTCCTTAAGATCGGCTTGAAATGCCCGGTTCCAATCCATACACGGGGATCCACAGATGCCATAGCATTCCAAAGTCGGTGATCAAGGAAAGGCGTGACGAACGTGAGGCCTTGTGATGAACAACACTGTGCCTGCCAAAACCGTTGGTCATCGGCTGTTCTCTCGTAGAGGAGATAATCCTGAAAGTACGTGCACATCAGCCGCGCCAACTTAGCTCGACGAAATAGGCGGTAGCGTCGGGCAAAATCGGGATCGACCCACCGGGGCACCCACCGAAATAACTTCACCCCGTTCAAATCGCCCAACGTTCCGGGCGGAGCGTACCACCGAATCTGATTCCACGGGAAATCCTTAGTGATTGCAAAGACCGACCCAGACCGCTTAAATCGAACGGCGTTCGAGACATAAGGCCTTATTTTTAATGACAATAGCAAGTCTAGAAGATGAAAAGGATGGGCTGTAAATAGCTCGTCGCCACCAATCCCGGAAGCGTATATGTCGCTACCCGTGCGGCGGGCTATGCGGGCATCTCTTTGCTTGGCATCATGATAAATGACCCCGCTGTTCGGTTCGGAGTGCAAGGGAACTAAGTCGATGTTTTTAAATACCCAACTGGCAGCACCATCTTCCACGACGAGAACGTGCCCCAACCATTCTCCCACTTGCTGGGCATATGTTAGTTCATCGGCAAGAGCGCCGTACTGGCGTCGATGATAGAGTGTGAGTGTGTTGGAGCACTCAGACGCATACGTCGCGATTAATGACGAGTCCATACCGCCGCTGACCTCGCAAAACACGCGGCGCCCTCCTAACAGTTCGAGGGATATTCCACCAAGTAAGCGCGACACCTCGTCAACCAACGCTAGGTTCGATGATTTCTTTAACGGTACCAGGTCGGGCCAATACCGACTGATGGTCAGCGGATCGGCCAAGGAACACTTGAAACCCGGAGGGACTTTAAGTATCCCTTCTATTCCTGAATAGATAGAGTCAACGTGATTATTAATCATAAAATCAAGAACACAAGCCAAAGATGGTTTTCGAGCCATGCCCACCCGTTCGATGATGGCAAATGCGTTCTCGCTTACGTAAACGCGTCCCCGTACAGCCGCCACGTACATAAATCGACTTGCGTCGGGCGACACAGAGAGAATAGGAACGCTGTCACTGTTGGAACGGATTTGCGCGTCAGGAATGATTGAAATTATTTCCACGGGTGCTTCTGATGCCACTAAGGCACCCCAATTATAGTTGCGTATGCATTGACCACCGAAGGGTCATCTCCGATAACTTGCGAGTTTACTTCTACCCAACAATGCGCTCGAAAGCCCGGACGCCGCACCCCGATCTTTATCCCAGCGGGGATCCCAAGCGACAGAAGATATAGCGACAACACCAACGAACGCTCGAGACATCGGGGCTGATACGGGCACCATCGACTTGCCCTCTGCAAGTGCTCAAGAATTGTCTCCATGTTCACCTCGGAAACATCCCGCCGTTGATGGGTTATCGTCCATTCGAACTGTTTCCGGGCATAGGCTACAGCGTGACCCAATCCTCGACGCCGGGTAAACCACCAAGCAAACAGTAGTAGCATATAAAGACGCAAACTAGTGCACATGGCGAATGATCCCCATGTCACAAAGCTCCCCGAGCAAATTTTCGACATCACGGGTAAGGGCCTTAAGTTCGGTATCGTACATGTCCAATAGAGCGGCAATGATATTATCAACAGAATTCCCGGAAGCAATTTCCTTGAGAATGAAAGATGCCGTCTTGTTGAAGCCTAGGTACTGATTGGTTTTTTCGTCAAGAATGACGGCCTGGTTATCAATTACTGCAAGATGGGCTGTTCGAACCATTGCGAACCTCACCGCGGAACCGCCTCCCCTTGGAAAGTATCTTGAAAATTATGCGGCCTGCCAGCACCATACAGCAAATAGGACGCGTCGACCGGTCTGGAACTCAGGTCAAGATTTCAGCAGCCGACTTCGTAGTATCCACTGGACTCCGGAGTGTTCCCCCCGCCACCGAGAGTAAGCTCGGTGGCGTCACCATAAACCTGAAACGAAGGCGGATCATAAGGCAACTTCTCGTTTCTCCCCTTCATTTGGACCGGGACATAGTTCATCGGATCACTGCTCCTCCCTAACACATCAGTCGAGTATACGCCAACAAGCCGCAGGGGTAATTGTATACTTGATTGCGATCATTGTAAAGATTATAATATAGGGTGCATTTAGGATCCATAGCATTTTTACCTACGATCACCTCGTCTTTGGAGTTGACGCGCGGCCGAATCGTGTAATTCCAGCGGTCCTCGCGCAAATTCTCCCATCGGAGCGTAGCACAGCCGATCGCACATGGGCCGCAGCATCGCATGTTCGGATTTTAAAATTCCATGGCTCCTTAAGCTATAATTCGCGCACCATCATGGAATATATTGATCAAACTAGTCCGCCCTATGAAGGAGCGCTTTGGGATACGGTCACCAGGATAGGGTTTGGATGCCGATGACGCGTTTTAATCGCATGGTGTTGAATATATAGAACGGAGGATGGTTGCTTGAACAAGATACTACCCAAACGAGGCGCCAAACCAACGGTTATGTTTGTTTTTGGTTCGCGTCCGGAGTGTATAAAGCTTGCGCCGGTCTACCAGTGTCTTACCGGCGATCAGAGTTTTGTCGTTAGAGTCTGCCACACAGGTCAACATCAAACGCTGATCGACCCCATGCTTTCGTATTTTGGAATCAACGTTGATTATAATTTGCATATTATGAATCCAGGAAAGTCCTTGCTCTCCCACACGACCGAGGCGATCACCGGACTAGAACCCATATTACTCATGGAAGCTCCTGACCTAGTCATTGTTCAAGGCGACACTCTCAGCGCATTCGCAGGCGCTCTAGCCAGCTTTTTATCTCGGATTCCCGTAGCACATGTCGAAGCAGGTCTTCGATCACGCGATATGTCTAGACCATTTCCTGAGGAGGGGCTTCGCCGTCTAGTTGGTCCCCTAACAGCAATGCATTTTGCGCCCACAAGTCGCGCAAGGGAAAATCTTATACGGGAGAACGTGCCCAGTGACCATGTCTTGGTGACGGGCAACACTGTCGTCGACGCATTAATGAACGTGCTATCCAACGAGGAGGAAGTCCTGGACCCCGTAGTGGGAGGTGCGTTGAAAACCTCGACCAAAGTCATCGCCGGAGAGTTCCATCGCCGGGAAAATTGGGGAAGGAATATGCGGAGCATTCTAATGGGAATCCGTGATGTTTTGTGTGTCCACAAGGAAGCATTGTTAGTTCTATCCGTGCATCCAAACCCGGAAGTGTCCAGTGTTGTAAGCGACGTGCTCGGACACCAGTCCAACGCCTTACTACTTCAGCCACAGCCCTTTCAACGGTGGGTGAACGTCATGAAGCGTGCCAACGTCCTTATCACCGATTCGGGAGGGATGCAGGAGGAGGGAACTACCATTGGAGTTCCAGTTATTCTTACACGTACGGAAACCGAACGACCCGAAGCGGTCCGTTCAGGAGCGGTTGTCTTGGCTGGAGTCAGACGATCAGAGGTTCGCTCGGCACTACTGACTCAGTTAAGTCGACCTACGAACCCGCGCCCCCAACTTACCTTCGGGGACGGAAAGGCGTCTCAACGCATCGCACACGCAATTCGCGCTTGTTTCGGCCTGGAAGCAGGCTGGCCCGATGAGTTCTCTCTTCCTGCACAATCGGAGCGATCGACATGAGGGTACTCGTAATCTCGTATCTGCCCCCCACGCTTGCCAATTCCGAAGCGATCGTATTCTTCAAGACATTGCGCGCGCTTTCACAGCGTTGCATCGTACAGGTAATCACGTCTGACCTCGACAACGGGCCAATGGCAGATAGCTCGTTGGTTAGTCTCATGCGGAGTCTAGACAGAGTAACGATTGAAAGATATCCTACTTTACCATCGTTACCGATAGTCTGGATAAAGAATGTATTGGACAGTGTTAACTATACGATGAACAGCGGGGCATTTGACATTATTTATAGCAGATCTCTGCCCCAAGACTCGCATAGCGTGGCCGCGTTCGTTCGACGTAGTTTTCCAAATATCCCTTGGGTCGCACAATTTAACGACCCGTGGGCAGTTCACCCTTGGAATGATGGCCAATCCCTGGAAAGTTATCGACGTGACAAAGAACGAGATACATTAATGCAGGCTGACGGACTCGTGTTCTGCAACGACGCATTGCGGGACCATTTCAGCGTGGTTCATGGTGTTGACCTGGCTGAGAAATCTACTGTGATCCCGCACTCCTTCGCTCCGGATTTGTATCCTAAAGACTGCGACCGACCAAAGACGCCAATTGTGTTTAAGCATGTAGGCCGCTTCTATGGAAAACGAACCCCAGGTTCCCTACTGGCGGCCATAGACTATATTGATACGAGATATCCCAAATATCGCCGACTACTTTCGTTTTGTTTCACTGGTCACATGGATCAGGAGTCGCATACGCTTATTGAAGAGTATCGGCAGCGTCTAGCGGTACCAATAACTATTTCCGATAACGTGAATTTTACCGAAAGTCTCCGCGAAATGAAGGAGAGTTCTGCGTTGGTTCTGGTCGAGGCATCCGACGAACATAGCATCTTTCTTCCGTCGAAGCTGATTGACTACATGGGAGCCAATCGTCCAATTTTGGGAATTACTCGTCGCAGTAGTACATCTGCTGCAATTTTATCTAAACTGGGTCACTGGACCGCTTCGCCTACAGATTCAGAACGAATAGCGAATACGTTGATGAACATGACGGATTCCCTCTTGGACGATACTCCTCACTACCAAACTACAAGTCTACAATACAAGTTTACTGATTGGCATACAGCTGATCAACTTATCAGTTTCTTCCAGCGTGTTTCGGGGAGTTAGGCAAACAGTCCTCACACCGAGCCAATTACGGTGAATAGCCATATTCCGCCAGCCGAAGGGCGCATTGTGAAGTAATATATTCACCTTGTTCGTTGGGAATCGACTTTCGGGTGCTTAAGAGGACGTTGGCCATCACAGTGTCGAAATCTTTCCTGGAAATCTTGGCCAGCGGTAGCAACCACTCGAGCATTTCGGGAGTCCTAGCCAACAAGTCTTCGTATTTAAGCAAGTAAATATCCGGAACATTGCGGCTAATCATGCCTAAGTAATCTGCCGCTCGATTATTCCAGTCACGGACAAATACTTCGATAGACGAAGTGTAACCCCAGTCGGGCATGCTTGCCCAGATGTCTCTGGGATGACGTATCAATAAAATGATTTTAAGTTCCGGATAGCACAGTTTCAACAA
>JAJZXX010000164.1 GCA_021806205.1 Bacillota bacterium
GCCCTTAACAACACTGGAAACGGTGGTCAACCTGATTGGTCACACGCGGACCAAAGGCGGTCTCCGCATTGAAGCAGACCTCGACCGCGGCGCCTATCCGACGGGTCAAAAGCCAGACCGGGAAGCGCTCGACGCCCTCCAGATTGAGCGCCCAGAGGGCCAAAACGCGCTCTGGAATTACACCATTCGGCCACATGGCAAGCCTGCGACTGAGGATATCGTATGTTAAAATTTTACGGCTCCTATGGCTCTTCGCCCATCACATCCGCTTTGTGATGCGGGTCTCGCAGGGGTTTTATTCCGAATTATCTGCGGTGACCGAGTCCGATGCGGTCGTCACCATTCGGATCACTCCCGACCGCGCGCGTCGTCTGAAGGAGCCAGGAACGCCCGTGCCGGTCGGCACGGAGTTCACGTTCCGGGTACTAAAACTCACCCTGCCCTCCGGAGAAAGTGAAACCTTGGTGACTGACCTGACACCCGGGGAACTGCCGTATGCGGAGGCGCTCTCCCGGTATTGTCGACGGTGGGGCCTAAAAACGCATTATGCTGATCTCAAGAACAAATGTGAAATCGAAAACCTCTCCGGCCTTACTCCGGTGGTGGTCGAACAGGACTTTGCCGCGACAACCTTTCTCAGTAATTGGGCCGCCATCGCCGAGGAAGACGCCCAGGCCGAGGCCAACGAACGCCTGCGCCAATCCCCTCAGACCTATCAATATCGGGAATACCGGATTAACCGAAACGTGTTGGGGGGGACAATCAAAAATCGGCTGATTCAAGCCCTCCTGGAACCCGATGGGGCGCACCGGGATCAGGCCTTCCAACGCATTGCCCGTCACGTGCAGCGGGCCGTAATTCCGGTTCGCCGAGGCCGGTCGGCCTCGCGTCACCAGGGCAAGAAAGCCAATCAGTACTCACAAAACCGACGCCGCCCTCTCTAGCCGTTTCATCGGCTCGGACCGCTTGGGCCTATTCCGTGAGCCCGTCAGGCGCACGGGTTCCCTTCAGGCACGACATCGTGTCAAAATCAGACGGTGGATACCTTCTCCCGCTTTCATCGCGAGAAACAGACCGAACACCGCCTGGAAGAAACCCCGTTAAACTCACGGGGTGATGAGGCCAATCGCGAAATTAATCACTTTTTTGCTTAACCTGACAGCATTGGTCACGTGCCCTTCAGGCGAGTTCTGTTGTTTTAATTAGTGGGACTAATTAAATGTGTTGGCCTAGGTAATTCTAGACCGGCGGCCTGGACTTTCATGCCACCAGTTGGTATAAACCTTTACTGCAAGAATGAATCCATTCAAAGGTCGTAGCAAGAGAGCGCCAGAATTGCCGCCCTGAGCACAAGCCGGGCGCCGTCAATCTCCCACACATCTCAACCCATTATTAGGGAAAGTTTGATTATATAGTTGAATTCAGGCTGTATGAATGATACGATGCACAAAACCACCCCGGGTTCAATGTACTACAGCGATGAAGAGGGGTCGGAGACGATGTCGAACTGCGCACCAGGCCAAAAGACTTGACAAGGTGCTTTAATACGGGGGAGGGATTAGTGTGGCTAAACGTAGCATCGGAATTTTTTCGGCGGTGATGCTGAGTGCGGTGTTGGCGGGGTGCGGTGCCAAACCGTCATCCACGCCGACCGGAGCGGCCAAAACGGGGTCGAGTCTTTCCACCATGACGGTCACCTGGAGCGGCAATCCCCAGACCATCGATCCGCGCAAAATCTATGACGGCGAGGACTGGAACATCGGACGGGCGTTGTATGTAGGGCTTTACTCGATCAATTCGACGTTTCATTTGGATCCCGTTATCGCGACCGGTCAACCCGCGATTTCGAATCATGGGCTCACCTATACCATTCATTTGAATCCGAAGGCGACTTGGTCTAATGGGACTCCTGTAACCGCGCAAGATTTCGTGTACGCGCTCAGAACGGAACTCTCGCCAAAATTTCAATCACCAGACACGTATCTTTGGTGGATGATCAAGGGGGCCACCGCCTATGAGTCTGGAAAGTCGACAACGCTGGGTATTAAGGCCTTAGGGTCGCATACCCTCGAATATACGCTGTCCCAGCCCTATTCTGCGTTCCCTTATGTGCTGGGAGTCCCCGCCTCGTTTCCCGTTGATCCGGCTGCTATTAGCAAGGTCGCGACCGATCCCGTCACGGACGGCCCTTATGTAATTGGGCAATGGACAACGGGGCAAAAGATGGTCTTGAACCAAAACCCTCATTATTTTCGCCACCGCAACTCGCCCAAGCACATTCAATTTGACTTTAACGTCAATCCTTCCGTGGGAATTCTTCGAGTCGAAGATGGCCAGGCCGACTTGGTTGCCGACGGTATTCCTTCGGCTAATTACACCCAGTTGAAAGCTAATCCCCAGTATGCCGCGAATATTACCAAGGGGTATTCTCCGGCCGTTATTTTGTTGGCGCTGAACGAAAAGGTGAAGCCGTTCAATAATGTGTTGGTGCGGCAAGCCGTAGAGATGGCCATTAACAAAAAACACTTGGTGCAATTGCTCAATGGGCGTGCCCTGCCGGCTAATGGGGTCTTACCCCCGTCCTTGCCGGGATTTGGATCCGACATCCCTAATCTGTACCCCTATAATCCGAGTAAGGCCAAGGCGCTCTTGCGAAAGGCGGGCTATCCCCATGGGTTTTCCACCACACTCGGGCTGGCCAGTGAACAGACGGGCTCATCCCAAATTGAAACGGAAGTGGAAGCCGACTTAAAGGCGATTGGTATCCAAGTAACGGCTAAGCCCTTGCCGGCCGAGTCGTCCGCCCAGGCCAAGATTCCTATGATGACCTATAGTTGGTATATGGACTATCCGGATCCGGCTGATTTTATCGGCGGATTTGTGACCTCGCCTGCGGTCGTTGGGGGGTCCAACCCAGCCTTTTTAAACGATCCCACTTTAAACAAGATGGAGGCTCGCGCGGCGGCTATGCCATTGGGTGCAGCGCGCACCGCGCTGTATAAGCAAATCGATCAGCGCGCCATGAAGGATGCTGCCTATGTCCCGCTTTTTTATCCCGAGTTGACCTTCTTTCACTCGAGTCGGGTCCATGGGTTTGCCAGACCTTCTGTGTATTTTCCGGCCACGTATAGCCATCTGACATTAGCACACTAAGTGGATGCAGGAGGTGATGGGGTGGGTCTCGGTCTACCAAGAGAGTCTCAGGCGCCCTTACCCCGTTCACCGCTGCCGAAGACGCGTCGGCGCGCCTATATCACGTTCGGGGTAGCGGCTATGGTACTCTTATGTATTATAGCGGTGGCAGTATTGGCCCCTTGGCTGGCACCGCACAACCCCGACCGCTTATTCATGGACGGATTGACGGCAGCAGGTACGCCGGTCGGCCCCAGTGCCAAATTCCCCCTTGGTACGGATCAGTTTGGCCGGGATGAATTGAGCCGGTTGATATGGGGCGGCCGCCCCGCTCTTTTGATTAGTTTATTGGCCAGTGTCTTTTCCTCAATTGTGGGGATTGTGCTGGGGACTATAGCCGGGTACCTGGGCGGATGGGTGGACACCTTGATTTCGCGTTTTGTCAACATCCTCATGAGTTTTCCGTTGACGTTGTTCGCGGTAGCTATTGTCCTCATTGTGTCGCCGAGTTTGGTGAACTTGATTGTTATCATTGCGGCCATTTACTGGACCTATACTGCGCGGCTGGTCCGGGCGGAAGTGCTGACATTGCGCGAGCAGGAATTCGTGTCAGCGGCTAACGCTATGGGAGCCTCGCCGTGGCGGCTGATGGTGCGCCACCTTATGCCCAACGTGCTTGACACCGTGATTGTGCGTTCCGTTTTGACCATGGCGCAAGTCTTTTTGCTGGAGGCGGGCTTAAGCTACTTAGGAGTGGGTGTCCAACCTCCGACCCCAGATTGGGGGCTCATGATTGCTCAATCCCAAAATTATTACGGAGCGGATCCGGGATTGGTGATTTATCCGGGGTTAGCTATTGTGATCACCGTCTTGGCCGTGACCCAGATCGGTGAAAGCTATCGCGCATTGAAAAGGAGGGCTTAAACATGATCCAACACGTGGCACGACGATTTTTGTGGTCATTGTTTGACCTTCTGATTATCGTCACGATTGCGTTCATACTGACCTACCTCTTACCAGGCGACCCAGCTCGAACCATTGCCGGGCCGCACGCTAGTTTGGCCGATGTTTTGCGTATTCGGCGTCAACTCGGTCTGGATGCACCTCTGTATGTGCAGTATGGACGCT
Organism: Bacillota bacterium; assembly: GCA_021806205.1. Taxonomy (GTDB): domain Bacteria; phylum Bacillota; class Sulfobacillia; order Sulfobacillales; family Sulfobacillaceae; genus Sulfobacillus_B. Next base: position 4,261 of record JAJZXX010000164.1, read on the forward strand.
ATTTGTGGCATCTGATTCACTTAAACTTAGGAACGTCCATCGAATTTGGCACGCCTGTCCTAGGCGATATTCTGGCCAAATTCCCGGCTACGGCCATCTTAGCCATCTCTGGGGTTGTCTTGGAGTTGGTTTTGGGACTGCCCTTGGGGATTTGGTCGGCGCTGCACCGTGGTGGTGTCTTAGACCGGGTGAGTAGTCTTGCCAGCATGGCGGCCATCGCCATGCCGCAATTTTGGATTGGGATTATTTTGTTGTTTATTTTAGCCTTTAAATTCCATTGGTTCCCTCTGGGAGGCTATGGGTCGCCGGTTCTGTGGTACGGGTTTTTGCCCGGTCTGACGCTCGGTATTGGTGGGGCGGCCTATTACCAGCAACTGATTCGCTCTCGGGTGCTCGAAGTGCTGCCGCAGCAATATATCGCGACGGCCCGCGCTAAGGGGCTCTCGGAGTGGCAAGTGTTGGTGCGGCACGTGATGCCTCAGGTTTTGACTACGCTGATTACCCAGATCGGCATGGACACGGGTTACTTTATGGCTGGGGTGGTCGTAGTCGAAACCGTTTTCGGATGGCCGGGGATCGGGCTTCAAGCTTGGACGGCGATTAAGGCGCTCGATGTGCCGCTAGTCATCGGCACGGTGCTGTTTGGGGCATTTTGGATTGTGCTGGCAAACTTTGTGGTCGATAGTCTGTACGGATTATTGGACCCCAGGATTCGCATGCGCTGACGGCTCATCTCTTCTCAGCGAAAGGAAGCTAAACATCATGGCGTATGGGGCGGAGCTACACCGGGATAACCGGATGTCTTTGGACCAATTAATCGCGCTGTCGGACCCGGATGCACATCTCACGGTTGGCCAGGATGTATGGGATTTAATTAAAGAGCGTCGCCATTATCTCACGAAGCACATGGCCATCGAGGCGATTTATGGGGCGAACACGGGTGTCGGATCCATGAAAACCTATCGCCCGTCCCCCCATCAGATCGGGGCTTTTAATGATCGGCTGATTCGCGACCATGTGGCAGGGTTCGGCCGAACCCTGGATCGCAGGGTGGCGCGACTCATGATGGCCGTCCGCATCATCGAGTTGGCCCAGGGCGGGTCTGGGATCAGTCCTGGAGCTTATCAGGCTTTGGTGGATGCGTATAATGCCGGCCTAACCCCGGTGGTGCCGATGCAGGGATCGCTCGGAGAAGGCGACATCACTCTGTTGGCCCACATGGCATACGCCTTAAAAGGTCAGGGCAAAATGTGGCGGTCCAGTGGACGATGCATTAATGCGGCCCGGGCGTTGAAGGAAGCGGGGTTAACCAAGCTCCGATTGGAGGCGCGGGACGCCTTAGCCTTGATGGGGAGCAATGCATATACGGCGGCCGTCGTGATTGACGTGCTTGACACCTGGCGTCAGGTGCGCGATGCGGCGATCCCGGTCCTGGCCTTGAGTTGGGTTGCCTGGCGTGCCAATCCTAACTCGCTTAAGGAGAAGGCGCTCAGTTTGGTGAGTTCCTTTGTCGCCCAAGTGGGTCGCGAGGTGTTGGCCTGGATAGCCGACACGGCGCCGACGCCGCGGGATATCCAAGATCCGTTGTCATGGCGCTGTGCTCCCCATGTCATGGGGGCGTTAGACCGGGCCGCTGGGGAGTTGAAAGCGGCGGTGGAGTCATTAGTGCAACAACCGCGGGACAACCCGGTCATTTTAGATGACACCGACATCGTATCTAATGGCAACTTTGACGCAACCGACCTAAGCATTCGTATTGATGCGGTGCGCAATGCGCTCGCCCGGGTTGTCGGACAGCAAGCCCAACGGGTGACTAAACTCTTGAATCACCACTACTCTGGGTTGGCGCCAGGCTTAGCCCACCCCTATGGAGACGCGGGCCTGGGGTTGCTGGAGTTTAATGTCTCGGCGCTAATGACCGAGGTCCAATGGCTTTCTCAAGGGCCCCTTATGCAATGGGGCGATGTGGCGGAGGGCGTGGAGGACTACGGAAGTTTAGCCAGTGTGTCTGCGTTGCGACTTCAACAGCTGATCGGGCTATGGAAAACAATGACGGCGACGGAATGGATTACGGCAGGCCACGCGATTAGGACGCAAAACATCGGTGTCGTTGGTCCATTGGGAGCGTGTTACGAGTACACGGTTTATTCTGAAGGAACATCCGCGGTGACCCCCTATGATCGGGTGCGACGGATGGAAAAGGTTATTGCCACGGGTGCAATCCTCTTCAGCGAGCCTAATTTGAATGACAGGGAGGTTTTGCCGCGCAACTTTCCTGGGCATGCGCCTCGGGACGGGGCGACCGCGGCCTCGCTTGACATGATTAAAGAGCATCCAAGCGACTAAAGTCGTATAACGCCGAGACCGGGTACGCCGACGGCTGTGCGCCGCGAAGGCAACCAGCCTGCTAGCAGGCTGGAGCCGAACTGCGCCACGAGATGAGGGGAGGTCCCTCGAAACCGCTCTACAGGGGGAGGTTTCAAACCACCGTCAGCGGCTGAGGACAAAAGCCTCGGTCGTGAGCGTGACGGAAAAGGCGGAGCTTGACTCCGTCAGGTACGGGCTAGGGAGCTGAACGCCAGTGAACCCCTGACGACGTGTCGAAAGCGTAGGGACGTCATCAAAACCGGGGGGTAGTCGTTAACCCGGGACAAGTGGAGCGGAAACCTGTTTACTGGCTCCACGATGGCCGGCATGAAGGGGGCAGGAACCTAGCACAGGCTCGGGCGCGGAACGCGGGAACCTTCGCTGTGATGCCAAGGGAACCGGTCAAGTGGACGCCCCACAAGACCCTAAGTACCAATGCACAGCAAGGGGCAGAGGCCCTTGTAGTAGTGATGAAGCGGCGTAATGGCCGGGGAGCCAAGGGGGGCCAGTATCTCAGGACACTGTTCGGTGTCAACCGAAAGGGAGGAACACATGGATAAGCCCAAACCGTACGCCATTTCCCAATGGCTGGTGTATCAGGCGTATGAACGCGTTAAAGCCAATCGCGGCGCCGCAGGCGTCGATGGGGAAAGTCTGCGGATGTTTGAGAAGGACCTGAAGAACAATCTGTACAAAGTCTGGAACCGGATGTCCTCGGGGAGTTACTTTCCCCCACCCGTCAAGGCGGTGGAAATTCCCAAGAAGTCCGGTGGCGTCCGAATCCTCGGGGTGCCCACGGTGGCCGATCGGATTGCACAGACGGTCGTCAAGCTCACCTTTGAACCATTGGTCGAGCCTCTCTTCCATCCGGACTCGTACGGGTAGTGCAGCCTGTAACCTAAGATATCTCGCCGGTGAAAGTCCGATCGTGGCAATTTCCCGGTCGGCCACGTAGCGAATCGCGCGCTGGAGTGGGGTGACCCTTCTGGTGAAAGCCGCGAGGATAACGTCTCGGTTTGCCGTGAGGCATGGTCAGACCAGGAGGCTAGCAAG